>CAYMCT010000125.1:0-4941 GCA_964389075.1 uncultured Lachnospiraceae bacterium | reverse complement strand
AGAATAATTATAGTAATGCCCGAAACAATGTCTGTTGAACGCAGACAGATTATGAAGGCATACGGTGCAGAACTGGTGCTTACAGAAGGTGCAAAGGGAATGAAGGGTGCCATAGAAAAGGCCGAGGAGCTTGCAAAGGAAATCCCCAACAGCTTTATTGCGGGGCAGTTTGTAAATCATGCAAATCCAAAAGCGCATATAGAAACAACAGGACCTGAGATATATGAGGACACAGACGGTAAAGTTGATATATTTGTTGCGGGAGTAGGTACGGGTGGTACGATAACAGGAGTCGGAGAATATCTGAAAACAAAAAATCCTGATATAAAAATAATTGCAGTAGAGCCGAAGGATTCACCCGTGCTTTCAGGAGGCAGTGCAGGTGTCCATAAAATTCAGGGAATCGGTGCAGGGTTTATACCTGAGATACTGAATACAGAAGTATATGATGAAATAATCACCGTATCAACAGAAGAAGCGTTTTCAGCCGGCAGGATGATAGGTAAAAAGGAAGGCGTGCTTGTGGGTATTTCATCAGGTGCCGCTCTTTGGGCAGCAACAGAGCTTGCAAAACGTGAAGAAAATAAAGATAAAAACATAGTAGTGTTATTACCTGATACGGGAGACAGGTATTTATCGACAGCTATGTTTGGATAATTAGAGGAGAAGAAAATATGATAATTTCCACCAGAGGACGATATGCACTAAGAGTGTTGATTGATCTTGCAGAGCAAGGCGGAGATAAATATATACCTATGAAAGAGATAGCACAAAGACAGGAAATTTCTTTAAAATATCTTGAGAGAATTGTGCCTGTGCTCTCAAAAAACAAGCTTTTAGACGGTGTACATGGCAAGGGCGGCGGTTACCGGCTGAGCAGAAAACCGAATGAGTACAGAATAGGAGAGGTTTTACGTCTTACTGAAGGAACCCTTGCACCTGTTGCCTGCCTTGAATGTAACGCAAAACCGTGCAATCGTGCTGATGAGTGCAGAACACTCGATATGTGGAAAAATCTTTATACTCTTTTGAACGATTATTTCGACAACATCACACTTGCCGATTTGATGAAATGAATAAAAATATGCGGTGATTTTTTAATCGCCGCATATTTTTTATCTTCTTCTTTTGTACTTTCTTTCACGTGGGTCACGTCCGTATTCGTTTGTTCCTTCGTCACCCTTGCCGAGGAAGAAGAACAACGATACAACCGTACCAACTACCGGAACGAGATTAAGCAACAGCCACTTGCCTGTCCTGCCTAAATCGTGCCAGCGGCGGCACATAGCTGCAAGCGCTGGGCTCAAGGTCAGGAGTGCATATAATATGATACCGAAATCAATTGCAAGCCGAAGTGTTCGTGCAGTGCCTACATTACTGCTTTCTGAAACCTGAACTGTCGATTGCAGATAGATAAGACCTGTCATAATAAGAAAATTTACGACAGTAAACCCCCAGAATTCACGGCGTGTACTGCGCCCGCTGAACGAGGAGTATTTTCCTAAACATTTTATATATGATAGCATAGTCTTTTCCTTTCTATAGCCATTGGTCGATTTGTTCTGTGAATATTCCGGAGCCGAAATCATAATTCAGATGTCCTGTATCATAAAAATGTTCAGGACCGAAAGCGTCCTCCCAGTCGAGAATTTCCACGTTATAACCACGCAATATCGCATTAGCGGTTGTTTTCACGTCCTGAACAAGCTGCGGTTTTTCAAATAACGGATTCCAGGGCATCCATACAACTCTTACACGGATATTATTGTCGATGCAGTATTCAACAACCTTTTCGAGTGCATTGAAATTTTCTGAATAGTCCTCAAGGGGCTTGTTGAAAAACGATTCGTGATATTCTTCAAATTTAGCGGAAAGAGCAGCTTCTGCAACTCTGCCGTGATACACAGCTTTATTCTGGTATGTGTATGTCATCGGTGCAACGCTCTCGCCTTTAATCAGCCGTTCAAAACAGCCCGTAACAAGGGGATAAAATCTGTCACGCTCGAAATACGCATATGACTGATACCATTTTTTATGCCATATATATGTCGGGTTGGTTTCGAACTCATCATAAAGCGTCAGATAGTTAAGCCCTATTACGAGCTCTGAGCCAAGCTTGATATATCCCTCATCAATCATTTCCCAGAGGTCTGTTACAACTCCGTAGTCAAGTCCGCAGTTTATGTAGTCTGAGGTGCTTTTATCCTCCATATATGCGGAAATAACAACTGAGTTACCGAAAAAAACCTTGTCCCAAACCTTTTCGGGATGATTATACTGAGTTATTTCGAAATCGTTTTTTACAAATATATTACTGTCAACTATGAAATTGTTATGAGTCAAATAATAATCTGTTGCGAACAAAGATATAATTATCAATATAGCAACAGGTATTTTCACTGCTTTTTTCATTGTATTCACCTTAGTTAATAAAGCCTCTCATTATCATAAAGAATTGCTCTGTAGTTACTGTGAAGAGAAGTGTGTTAAATGCGAATAATAAATTAACAATAAAGCATCTTGCAACAAATGCCGCTTTATTCATCTTTCTCTTGTCCGCTTTTGTGAGTCCGAAAAGGTTTTCAAGTC
The DNA here is from genome assembly GCA_964389075.1 of uncultured Lachnospiraceae bacterium. Classification (GTDB taxonomy): domain Bacteria; phylum Bacillota; class Clostridia; order UBA1381; family UBA1381; genus Ornithomonoglobus. The sequence goes on along the minus strand of CAYMCT010000125.1, from coordinate 2,352 downwards.
CGAGGCACAGACCGTTATATATACCGCCTATAATATACGGCATTGTAAAGCCGTGCCACATTTCCATTACAAACATTGTACAGAAGCCGACAACGGCTGAAGCGGCTCTGCCTAAGCGTTTGCCGTTAAGCACTACAAATATATGCTCTCTCACCCAGTCTGACAATGTGATATGCCAGTTTCGCCAGAAAACTGTAAATGATGCCGCTTCAAGCGGTTTGCGGAAGTTTTCAGGTACGGTAAAGCCCATTGCAGAGCCGGTAGCTATTGCGATATCGCTGTAGCCTGAAAGATCAAGATAAACTATAAGATAGCTGAGCGTGATTATTAACAGGCACCAATACCAGTGCAGTTCTAAGCTTAATATATGATTGAAAAGCGTTGTGACAAACCACAACACAACCATCTTTTTGAACATTCCTTTTATAAATCTCTTAACGTGTGTAATAAAATCGTCAAAAGTAAGCGGTTTTGGATTTTCGTAAACACGTAACCAGTCACGGTAACGGAAAATCGGTCCTGCCGTAAAGGTAGGGAAGAACAGAATATAATTCGCATATGTGAAGAACGGAATGTCCATTTCTGTATAGTATACAAAATACAGGGCATCAATGGCTCTCAGCATATGATACGCAATGCCTATAAATGAAATGAATACAGGCAGCTGCGGAAAAAATTCGTTCATCCGTCCGTAGAAAAACGGTACTGTACAAATCAGGCAGTATACAACAAACAAGATTTTTTTGCACCGTTTTCTGTGTGTCAGATGTTTTATCAGTATGAAGGTAATCAGTGTATATCCGACACTGAAAACCAAGAGCTGCCACGATATAATTCCAATGACAGCTATATTTGCAATAATAAGCGCCTTCGGTGCCAAGTCCTTTTTAAACAGAAGTCTGGAAAGACCTGAAACGAGAAGCATTGCACCGGTAGCGATAAGTAGTTTAAATAATGTGTCTGCTTCAAGATACCACATATATTTTTATCCCTTCGTGCGGTCAGATTTTGCTCTCAACAACCGCTGCTATTTCGTTTACCGTGTTCATAGGGAACAGGGTAATATCCTTCTGTGTGACCTGTATGTTATAGGTCTGTTCAATAAAATGGATAATTTCAACAGCTCCGAAGCTGTCAACAAAGCCTTCGTTAAAAAGATGTACGTCGTTATTGAAATCAGGATCATCACCTATTTCAAATTGATTTACTATATATTCGCTGATTGTTTCTGCTATTGACATTTTTATTGGTCCTTTCTTCTAAAAGTATTCTTTTTTCAGTGTTTGTCTGTCGATTTTGCCGCTCGGTGTGTGCGGAAAAGCAGACATTGAGATTATTTTCTGCGGCACCATATATGCCGGAATGTATTTTTTTAGCTCAAGGTTGAATTTTCTCGGAACAATCTGTGCATCGGTTTCGAGGAAAAGTATAATTTCCTCTTTTTCAGAGTTGAACATTACACAGCAGTTTTTAATATCAGCTTGTGCTGATGCTGCAGCTTCGATATCACCAAGCTCAATTCTGTTACCTCTCAGCTTTATCTGGCTGTCGGCTCTGCCAATGAACATTATGTTTCCGTCCTCTGCCTCATATACAAGGTCACCGGTACGGTAGATTCTATCCTCATATTTTGTATTAAGCGGATTCTGCATAAATGCCTTTGCGGTAATCTCGGGTGAATTCCAATATCCCATCGCAATTCCGCTGCCGCCTATACAAAGCTCGCCCTGCTCACCTTTTTTGCACAGCTTGCCTTCATCATTAAGGATTATCGCTTTCATATTGGCACAAGGTATACCTATAGGCAGTGTTTCGTTAACCTCATAATCACGGTCTACAACGTAATAGAGAACAATATCCGTTGCCTCGGTCGGACCGTACATATTTACAAACTTACAGTCCGGATAAGCTTTTATCCATTCGTTAAGCTGTTTAATCGGCATAACCTCGCCTGCAAACAGAATAAGCTTTAATGACTCAAGCTTTTTTTCACTCAGTATCCCTGAGTTTGCAACGCTTATCATAACTGTAGGAACCCAGAAAATAATCGAGATTTTTTCTTCGTCCATAAAGTCAAAGAGCTTTTCGGGATACATAAACAAAACTTCAGGTATGATAACTGTTGTACAGCCGGTATACAATGCTGAAAACATATCGAACACAGAGTTGTCAAAATGGAATGCACTTTGCATACCGATTACACTTGATTCGCTTATATCAAATGTATCTGTAAGCCATTTTGTATAGTCAAGCACGGCACGGTGTGAAATAGTAACACCCTTGGGCGTTCCTGTCGAGCCGCTTGTGTACATTATATATGCTGCATCAAGGTCTGTAGCGGTTCTGATAATT
>CAYMCT010000124.1:0-4967 GCA_964389075.1 uncultured Lachnospiraceae bacterium | reverse complement strand
GCTACCGTGACAGTGTCTGTTTTTGCAAACTCAACACCGGTGGTAAGCTTTGATGGATATGATGATGCCGCATATTTAAGTATGAACGGTAACTGTATGCTTACAATCAATGCAGAGGACAGCGATGGTATTGACAGAGTTGAGCTGTACAATGGAGATGTATTGGTAGAAAGCCTTGATGCAGCCCCGTACAGCTTTGATGCATCTGTTCTCGGACTTGGTAATTTTGAACTTAAAGCAGTAGCATATGATGCATACGGGAAGTCGTCAGAAAAAAGCTTGTTAGTAAACATAAGCAGTAATTTTGAAAGTGTAATATTTGCTGACAGTGATTTCGTGGCAACCTCCGATACAGCCTTTGAATCAGGTTTGAACTATTCGAATCAGAGAGGCTTCTGTAAGCCGGGCACTGTTGATGATGAACACGGTACAAGCCTTTTGATAGGTGTAAACGAACATAACAGTGAGTTTACGGACGGTCAGTATTCATATTGTCAGTATCCGGTAGGCGATAACAAAAACATTATATTGGAATATGATGTGAATGTTTTAGAAAAGCCTAAGAGCGGAGCGAAAAACTGTGTTAATATGAGTATAAGATACACCAATGCGAGCATTGTTACATTCATGAATATTCAGAATGTATTTTCAGCGGCGGGAAAAGACTATGTTTATGAACTCAATACGTGGTATAACATTAAGTTTGAGATAAATCAGACACAGGGTAAGTACCGTATTTACATTAACGACGAGCTGTTTGTGGAATCAAATTATGATGCTGCAACATACGGTGATATGCAGCAGTTCAGATTTTATTCACCTGTATTAAATGACCAACCGTGTACGGTTGCACTTGATAATATGGAGCTTAAAGCGATTATGTACGCTCCGACAATTGAAAGTGTTGGTTACGGTGATTATAAATCTCCTGAAACTGTTGATAATACTGCACAGAGTGTAGTGGTGTATTTGAGCGATGAGCTTAAAGCGGCTGATATAAGCCCTGAAACAGTAAAGCTTTATAAGTCGAGCGGTGCGGAGTGCGATATAACGGTTGCATATAATGAGACCGATTATACAATTACAATTACTCCTGAAGACGGATTTGTAAGCAATGAACAGTACACTGTTGTTATTGACAAATCAGTACGCATACCTTCGGGTGAGGTTATAGGCGGAGATATACGTGCGGTGTTTAAAACCTCATCGGATAATATCTCGGTAGACAATGTTGAGATTTCTGCGTCAAACGGCAATGTTTATGCTGAAATTACAGTAAAAAACAATGCTCAGCAGGATACTGAATTTTATGTGGTTGCAAGCATATTTGAAGGTGAAACACTTGAAAAATCTGTTGCAGAAAAATTCAGTATTTCAGGTTCGGCACAGGAAAGTATCAGCACAGAGTATTCAAGCATGATGGGAAAAGCTATGGAGCTGTATATTTTCGACAGTATCAATAAGCCGTTGATGATGGCAGATACAATATTCACCTTCGGAAAGTAAAAAAGGTATGAGAGCATAGGTATTCTTATGCTCTCATACCCACGATTATCGGTGTTTATTTGAAATATTGAATGGATAGTGGATTATGAAAGATTTTAAAAGAAAAAGCGTAATATTTTCGTGGATGATATCGTATGTTGTTGTTTCAATGGCAGCATTATTTGTCTATGTATTCAGCTATCAGAATCTGGAAAACAATATAGCAGCAAAGCACAACAGTTATAATGTCGAGCTTTTGAATAATATCAAAATTGCGGCAGAGGGTGTGCATCAGAATGCAATGAGCACCGCTATGCGTGTTTCGGATAATTCGTATGTGCGAGAGGTAGCTGCGTTTTCAAGGATAAACGGTGAGTTCATGGAAAAAATGCGTGGTGTAAAAAGCTCCCTGATTGCTGAATATAACACGGATATGTATATAAAAGACATATTTGTTTATCTTCATAACTCAGATTATGTAATCGGTGTTAATTCAGGAAATGTCGCAGATAAGTATTTCAGAACATATGGAAGCCCTATCGGCACAAACGAAGAAATACATGAGCTATTAAAAAGTAATCATTATCTTGACTTTTTCGGAGCAAGCTCTGATAAAAATAATTTAAAAGGAGATATTCTTATTATGAACTCCGTATACGGAGTTACGTTTGATGCTCCTATAGCAACTGTTGTTATCCATGTTGATTATAAGAGCTTTATGGATAATAACTATCTTTTGAACGATTCTACAGGTTTTTATATGCTGAAAAACAACGGCGAGCTGCTTGTTACAAACAATTTCAGCGAATACGAAAACCGCGACCGCAGCAACATCGGCAATCTGGAGGATACAGAGAATGTAAGTATGAATCACGATAAGGTGACGATAGTTACAAGCTCTGAAAGCAACGGATTTTCTGTAGCGAGAACCTATGATTATGATGAATATATGGGTGATATTACAAAATGCAGAATAATTATGTTTGTTGCATTGCTGCTGTATATGTTGATTTGCGGTGTGCTGATATTCTACGGAATCAAGAAAAACTATGCTCCGATACGGAGAATAGTCGAATACGCTGAAAAGAATATAGGTCTTTCTCTTAAAGAGAAGGAAAATGAATTTTTTTACATCTATAATTCTCTTTCAGATATTATAGATGAAAATAACAGAAGCTATGATAAGCTGGATGCATGGAGTAAGGTTGTGAAAAATAATGTTATTGCAAAGCTGTTTAAGAATATAAAACTTCAGAATAATGCCGATATGGAATTATATGACAGTTTTTGTGATTCTTTTAAAGATAAAAATTACATAGTTGTTGCGTGTGTTCCTGATGTTTCAAACGGAATATTCCTGCAGGAGGAGCAGGATGAAACTGAGGATATCGACAGAGAATACTGGGCAAGGTTTATCGCCAATAATATACTGGATGAACAGCTCGAAGCCTACAAAAAAGAATTCGTTGAGGTAGACGGAATTTTACATATAATTATCGCATCAAAGAAAAAGGGGTTTGCAGACGGTGTTTGCAGGGTTCTTGAGAAATTCCCTGAAACAATAAGTCAGTATTTCAGTTTTGATATGACATTTATCGTGTCGAACGAGCATCAGTCGCTTCAGTCGATACCTTTAGCCTATAATGAGATATTAACAGGCATGAATTATCAGTTCATTATAGACAGCAGAATTATCAGGTATGCAGAGCTGGACGAAAACGACTATAATATATATTCATTCTCATTTGAGCAGGAAACATTTTTGGTTAACAGCTTGCGTGAGATGAATTACAATAAGGCAATGGCAGTAATAAACGAGGTGTTTGACGAAAACATAAAATCGAATCAGACCTCGGTACTGTCGGTAAGATGTCTTATGTATAATCTTGTAGGAACAATTATAAGCGTTATAAACAAGAGTGATGTATTCAAGTACAGTGAATTTTTAAGACAGCCGAATATTTTTGAACGTCTTGAAAAATGTACTACGGTATATTCGATGCGTGATGAGCTTGAGCGAATAGTTAAGGAGTTCTGCGAAACGAAGGGGTCGGGAACCGAAAAGGGACAGGACCTTGCCGACAGTCTTGAAAAGTATATTCTTGAACATTACGGGGATTGTAATTTGGGCGGAATAATGCTTGAAGATGAGTTTAACAAGAGCTACAGCTACCTGTCTAAAGTGTTTAAAAAGTATAAGATGGTAGGTCTGCTTAATTATATTACAGACGTGCGAATTAAAAAATCTATTGAGCTTTTGAAAACTACAGATTACCCGGTAAGTAAAATAGCGAAGATGGTTGGATATTCAAATGACAGATCATTTTCACGTGTATTTACCAAAACCAACGGTGTATCACCGGGAAAATACAGAGAATAGGGGTGATATATATGCTTTTTACAAATACCAAATTGGGAAATCACGCAAAGGATCCTGCGGTTGTAAGGTTTAACGGCAGATACTTTTTGTATTATACGGTTATGTATTATGATAAAAATGCAATCGGTGTAGGTATAGCGGTATCTGATGATATGGAAAACTGGGAGCTTGCAGGCGAAGTCCCGTTTGAATACGATTACGAAGCAAAGGGAATAGGAGCGCCGGCGGCGATTGTGCTTGACGGCAAGGTTCATTTGTTCTATCAGACCTACGGTAACTGGCGGCTTGATGCTATCTGTCATGCTGTGTCAGAGGACGGTATCAGCTTTGAAAAGAATAAGGATAATCCGATTTACAGACCAAGCGATGACTGGTGCTGCGGCAGAGCTATTGACGCAGATGTGTGCATATTTAACGGTAAGCTGTTTATGTACATTGCAACACGTGACCATGAAATGAGGATACAGAAGATTGGCGGTGCGTATGCAGATATAGATTCTGACTTTTCAAAATCAGCATGGACGCAGATATCGAACCAGTCGTTACTTGCACCTGAGCTTAAATGGGAGGGTGAATGTATTGAAGCACCGGCAACTATCGTAAACGACGGTAAGCTGTTTATGTTCTACGGCGGCTCGTATAACTGTACACCGCAGCAGATTGGCTGTGCGGTATCGGAGGACGGAGTTTTTTTCAGAAGAATATCCAATACGCCGTTTTTACCCTGCGGAAAAGAGGGCGAGTGGAACAGCAGTGAATCGGGACACCCGTATGCCTTCCGTGATGATGACGGAAGGGCATATCTGTTCTATCAGGGAAGCTCGGATATGGGCAAAACATGGTATCTGTCAAAGGTTGAAATCGAATTTGACGGTAATAATGTTCCGCATATAGTTAAATAATTTTACATATTCATACTCTGCAGAGTATTTTTGAATATGCATATTTGTGATTTGGTGTGCCGTTTGAATCGGCAAAAATGGACAAGTCGTGAAACCCCTAATCACGCTAAAAAAATAGGAGGTAGATCATGAAGAAATTAATATCAGCTATCTTGATGATGGCAGCTGTATCATTAAGTGTGACTGCTTTTGCATCAGAG
>CAYMCT010000123.1:0-4970 GCA_964389075.1 uncultured Lachnospiraceae bacterium | reverse complement strand
TCGCTTATTTGATGTAAGATCGATTTTTATCGGCACCCGCTTCGCCAGAACTGACATAAACACATTTACCAATACAAATATTGTAACCGCAATCACAATGCCAAGAGAGGAATAGAGCTTATATTTCTTATTCATACAAACTCCTCCCTTACGAAAATCTGCGGCGCTCTGTCACATTCACCGTCAGATACAGAAACAGCACCGTTATACTTATATAATAAACAACAGTACACGGATTCAGTATTCCCATTGTAAAATCAGCAAACCTTGCGGTTGGTGAAAGCCACAAAAATACGGTTTTCCATATTCCGCTTACTACCTCCGCAAAGTTGCCCATAAATACAGTAACAATTAAAACAGCATATGTTACTATGATTGCAACAATCTGCGATTCGGACACAGCACTTACGAACGAGCCTACAGCCAGTATAAGCGAACACAAAAGTGCGAAACCGACAAAACAGCTTACAGTTTCGGCTGCATTCACCTCTCCGAAAAACGATATTATAACCGTATACAGCATTAGTAATGAAAGTGCACCTGCTACCACAACAAGCGCTGCAAAATACTTACCTGATACGATACTCTTAACCGATACCGGTGAAGTTAATAACAGCTGGTCTGTTTTCAGTTTTTTATCTTCGGCAAACAGACGCATTGTAAGCACAGGCAACGTAAACACTGCCCATGTGGTAAGAATTCCAAACAGCTCCTTTACCGACGCACTGCCCTGCACGATATTGTTCAGATAAAACAGTATACCGGTAAGAAGCATAAACATCGTCATAAAAACATAACCGGGCATAGAAATAAAATATGAACGAAGCTCACGTTTAAATATAGCTTTCATCACGCTTTACCTCCTGTTATCTCGATAAATATATCCTCTAACGATATTTCACTTTCTCTCTGCTCAATTATCGGCAACCGTGCATCGGCAAATGCAAAGAATATCTCCTTACCTGCATTACTGCTGTCGGATTTTATACTAAGCTCATATTCGCCTGATGCCAGCTTTTTGTATTCGGCTCCGTCAAGCTTATCAAGCACAGCACAAATCTCGCTGTCAGCTCCGTCAACACGGATTATTATCTGTTTTGTTTTTTTCTCCTCACTTGCCCTGACAAGATTTTGCGGAGTATCCTCCGCTACGATTTCGCCGTTCTTTATGATAAGAACCCTATCACAAACCTCGCTCACCTCTGAAAGAATGTGCGAGCTTAGAATTACAGAGTGCGATTTGCCCAAATCACGTATAAGCTCACGCACTTCAATTATCTGGTTTGGATCCATACCTACCGTGGGTTCATCAAGAATAAGCACCTGCGGATCACCTGCAAGTGCCGCCGCAAACCCTACCCTTTGCTTATAGCCTTTTGAAAGATTGCCTACACGGCGGTTAATGACATCTGACACCTTTGTTTTTTCTGCAATACGCATAACCTCGGCACTGACTGTCTTTACACCCTTTATCTCACACACAAACGAAAGATATTCCTTTACGCTCATCTCAGGATAGAGCGGCGGAATCTCGGGCAGGTAGCCGATATTCTTTTTTGCCTCAATCGGATTTTCAAGAATATCAATGCCGTTAATCTTTACCGAACCGCCGGTTATTGAAATATAGCCGGTAAGCATATTCATAGTAGTAGATTTGCCCGCACCGTTCGGACCGAGAAAGCCTATAACTTCATTATTTTGAACGGTAAACGAAATATCGTTTACCGCTCTTTTATTACCATAATATTTAGTCAGGTTTGTAACCTCAATCATATTATTCCTCTTCTTTTTCTTTAACTATCTCAATAGCCAGCTCTTCAAGCTGTGCAGCATCTATATTGCCCGGTGCCTGCGACATAAGCTCAGATGCATTCTGAACCTTCGGGAAAGCAGTAACGTCACGCAGACTGTCACAACCCGTCATAAGCATTGCAAGACGGTCAAGACCGATACCCATACCGCCGTGCGGTGCTGCTGCATACTTATATGCCTCAACAAGGAATCCGAACTTTGCGTCAATTTCCTCCTGAGTAAGACCGAGCGATTCAAACATCTTCTGCTGAAGCTCGTAGTCATTGATTCGGATTGAACCGCTTGAAAGCTCAACACCGTTCAGAACGAGGTCGTATGCCTTTGCAATAACCTTTTCAGGATCGGTATCAAGATACTGTATACATTCATCCTTAGGCATTGTGAACGGATGATGCATCGCTAACCATGCATCGTTCTCCTCATCATATTCAAAGAACGGGAAGTCTGTTATCCAGAGGAAGTTCCAACCCTCAGGAATTATGTCAAGCTTCTTAGCTGTTGCAAGACGAAGCGCACCTAATACCGGCAAGGTTACCTTGTCCTTATCTGCAACTATCAATACTACGTCGCCCTTCTTTGCACCGAGAGTGTTCATAAGTGCCATAAGCTCGTCCTCTGTAAAGAACTTCTTGAAGCTTGCATTCGGCTCATCGTCAACCCAACGCACATATGCAAGACCCTTTGCACCTATCCCCTTTGAATATTCAACAAGCTTGTCTATTTCTTTTCTTGTATATGTTTCAGCCGCATCAGGAACAACGATTGCACGAACTGAACCGCCGTTTTCAAGTGCTGACTTGAACACAACGAACTCACTGTCCTTAACTGCCTCTGAAATATTCTGTATTTCAATACCGAAACGTGTATCAGGCTTATCTGAACCGTAGCGCTCCATAGCCTCTTTATATGTTAGTCTTGGGAGTGGAGTAGGAATATCAGTATCAAGCACTGATTTGTACAGATACTTAATAAAGCCCTCGCACATCTCCAATACATCCTCAACATCAACAAATGACATTTCAAGGTCTATCTGAGTAAATTCCGGCTGACGGTCTGCACGCAGGTCCTCGTCACGGAAGCATCTTGCAAGCTGAATGTATCTGTCAAAACCCGAAATCATCAAGAGCTGCTTATAAATCTGCGGCGACTGCGGAAGTGCATAGAACTTTCCGTGATGCACTCTTGACGGTACAACATAATCTCTTGCACCCTCAGGTGTTGATTTAATCATCATCGGAGTTTCAATCTCTATAAAGTCATTATCATAGAAATAGTCACGTGCGGCCTTCGCAATCTTTGAACGCATAATGATATTATTCTGGAGTACATTACGTCTTAAATCAAGATAACGGTATCTCAGTCTCAGTTCTTCGTTTACGTTTGTGTCGTTCACAATTTCAAACGGAGGTGTCTGAGCCTTTGCAAGAATTCTCAGATCGTCAACAAATATTTCAATTGAGCCTGTCTTGATTTCAGTGTTCTTGCTCTCTCTTTCTCTTACAACGCCCTTTGCCATAACAGCAAATTCGCTGCGACAGCTCTTTGCCTTCTCGAACACCTCACGGTCTGTGCTGTCGTCAAATGCAAGCTGAACTATACCGGTTCTGTCACGCAAGTCAATAAAGATAAGATTTCCTATATCTCTTATCTTCTGAACATAACCGCCTACTACAACGGTTTTACCAATTCCCTCTGTATCCGCACAGTAGTTTGTACGCTTTAATCCCTGCATTGTATCCATTTTAACATACCTCTCTTTATCTTAAATAGTTAGCTATCTCGTCTAATTTAATTGTAGTCTGCTCACCGTTCTGCATATTCTTGATGTTCGCTTCACCGGCTTGGATTTCGTTATCGCCCAGAACCATAGTATACTGAGCACCGAGCTTGTCGGCATATTTCATACTTGCTTTTAAGCTTCTGCCAACATGGTCAGTATCAACGCTTATTCCTGCCTTACGTGCATTGTATACGATACTCTGAGCTGCTGTTACGGCCTTTTCGCCAAGCGGTACAATATACAGCTTTACATCATCAGGCTTAGGAATTTCAAATCCGGTTTCTTCAAGACGAAGCAGCAATCTTTCAATACCCAAACCGAAACCAACCGCCGGTGTACTCTTGCCGCCAAGCTCCTCAACCAGACCGTCATAACGACCGCCGCCGCAGACTGTGAACTCACCGCTTATAATCTCAAATACAGTCTTAGTATAATAATCAAGACCACGAACTATGCCTGAATCTATTGTATACTTAATTCCCATACCGTCAAGACAAGCCTTGAGCTGTTCAAAATGGTCACGGCAATCATCGCAGATATAATCAAGCAAGGTAGGAGCGCCTGATACAAAACTCTGACACACCTCCGACTTACAGTCAATTATTCTGAGCGGATTACGCTCAAATCTGCCCTTACAGGTATCGCAAAGCTCATCATACTTCGGCTTTAAATACGCTTTTAGAGCATCACTGTATGCTTTTCTGCATGACGGACAACCAATTGAATTTATATTTACCGACAAATCCTTAAGTCCTGCAGAATCGAGGAAATTAAGAGCAAGAGAGATAACCTCCGCATCCATCGTCGCATTGCCGGCACCGAATGCCTCAACACCGAACTGATGGAATTCTCTTAGTCTGCCCTTCTGCTTATTCTCATATCTGAAGCAAGCGATGTTATAGAACATCTTCATCGGCATCGGAAGTGCATATAGGCTGTTCTGAAGAAAGCTGCGTACAACCGAAGCAGTTCCCTCAGGACGAAGTGTTATACTTCTTCCGCCCTTATCGTTGAACGTGTACATCTGTTTCTCAACAACGTCGGTTGTATCTCCCACGCCACGCTCAAATAACTCTGTATGCTCAAAAGTCGGCACACGCACCTCTTTGAAGTTATAGCGATCAGCCGTTTCTTTGAATTTCTTTTCAAGATACTGCCATTTATAGCTATCCTGCGGCAGTAAATCCTCTGTTCCCTTAGGAGATGTTGTAATTATCATCTGTAGAACTCCTTTACTATAAAACATATACTTTTATTTTACTATTAATACGGTGCAATGTCAAGAGCTTATCCAAAAAAAGCCGTCACTGCTTGCGTCCACCCACCCGAAAGCCTTCCCCTTGAGAGGAAGGGGGACCGCTTGCGGTGAATGAGGTGT
>CAYMCT010000122.1:0-5023 GCA_964389075.1 uncultured Lachnospiraceae bacterium | reverse complement strand
CATCATACCCTGGTCGCCGGCACCTGTTGAATTTTCAAGCTCGTTTGAGCCTGTCTTGTTTTCATAGCCGTTATTAACACCCATTGCAATGTCGGGTGACTGCTCGTCAATTGAAGTGATAACAGCACAGGTTGTACCGTCAAAACCGTACTTTGCTCTGTCATATCCAATATCAAGAACTACCTGACGTGCAAGCTTCGGAAAATCAACATAACAGCTTGTTGTTATTTCGCCCATGATTGACACAATACCTGTTGTACAGGTTGTTTCGCATGCAACACGTGCCATCGGATCATTCTTTAAAATTTCATCTAATACAGCGTCCGAAATCTGGTCACAAATTTTATCGGGATGTCCCTCTGTAACCGATTCAGATGTAAAAAATCTTCTTCCCATTTGTATCTTTCCTTTTCAAAATTTTATATATATTGATATTTTACTACATAATATATAAAAAGTCAAGGACTGTTACCACTAACAGTCCTCTGACTTTCAATATTCTTTCACTAATTTTGCCCTTATATACCCTCTCGATGCATCGGTGGATTCGATATAAAATCCTCTGCCGTAATAGAAACGTATCAACGGCGTTGCCTTTGAGCCTGTGTGAAGATAGATTTTCTTTACGTTCCGTTTTATCATAAGCTTATCGACAAGGTTCATTATTGACTTGCCTATACCGTTATTCTGATTTGTCACCTTAACCGCAAATCTCGTAAGCACTGCTGTGTCATCCGGCAAAACCTCAACACGAACAGTTCCGACAGGCTCCCCGTCAAGCATTGCGACAAGAACAATTTTCGTGTCAATATCACGCTTTACATCATCGTATGTTTCGCTAAGTGCATCAACAGTATCAACACCTATCATTTCACGGTATTTCAAAAATCCCTCACGTGTTATTTCCATGATAGCGTCTATATCGTCATACGTTGCATGACGCACACGGAATAATGACTGATAGCTTTCCATTATCCCATTAATGTTGCCATAACGGCTTTCTGTGCATGAAGTCTGTTTTCTGCCTCGTCAAATATAACACTCTGCGGTCCGTCTATAATATCCTCTGTTACCTCATAGCCTCTGTATGCAGGCAGGCAGTGCATAAATATTGCATCGTCCTTTGCCTCCGCAAACAGCTTTTCATTAACCTGATATGGCATAAATACCTTGAGTCGTTCTGCCTTTTCAGCCTCCTGACCCATTGATACCCATGTATCTGTGCAAACAATATCCGCATTCTTAACAGCTTCAAACGGGTCTTCCGTAAGAATAAGCTCACTGCCTGCTGCCTTAAAATCAGCCTTCGCATTTTCAAGTACCTCTGCATCACACTGATAATTTGCCGGTGTTGCAATTGCGCAGTCAAGACCTGCCTTTGCACAACCGTACATGATTGAATGTGCCATATTATTTCCGTCACCTACATATGCAAACTTCAGCCCCTCAAGCTTGCCTTTATGCTCATATACAGTCATAAGGTCTGCAAGCACCTGACACGGATGCAGGAGGTCTGTAAGTGCATTGATTACAGGGATACTTGCCTCTTCAGCAAGCTCAATAACATCACTGTGTGCATATGTACGAATCATAATACCGTCAAGGAATCTTTCAAGAACCTTTGCTGTATCATGAATGCTTTCACCTCTTCCGAGCTGAATATCGTTCGCCGATAAGAACAGCGGATAACCGCCGAGCTGTGTCATACCCACCTCAAACGAAACACGTGTTCTTGTTGATGATTTTGAGAAAATCATACCGAGAGTTTTACCCTTTAATATCGGATGCGGAATACCATTCTTCAATTCCTGCTTAAGCTTCAAACCGAGCTTGAGCAAATTCTGTACTTCTTCCGCTGTTAAGTCGTGTAAACTGATTAAATCCTTCATAATTATATCTCCTCCATAGTCTCGGCAAATGCCTCTACAAACAAATCTATTTCCTGTTCCGTTATATTAAGCGGTGGTGCAACACGGATAGTAAGTCCCTTACAAAGGCTTGTAAGCATCTTCTTTTCGTGCAGCTTTGTAAATACTGTTTTTGCTATTTCAGGCTTCACCTCAACACCGATAAGCAAGCCCATACCACGCACTTCAACTATTTTATCGCTGTATTTCTTTGCAACAGCTTCAAGCTTCGATTTGAATAACTCACCCATCTTAGCCGAATTTTCAACAAGGTTTTCTTTCTCAAAAACCTCAAACACAGCAAGCCCTGCAGCTGTTGAAAATGGGTTACCGCCGAAGGTTGTACCATGATCGCCCGGCTCAAACGCCGCTGCAACCTCTGCCTTTGCACATACCGCACCTATCGGAACACCGCCGCCAAGCGCCTTTGCACAAGTGAATATATCCGGCTCAACACCGTAAAGCTCGTGTGCAAAAAGCTTACCCAGACGTCCCATGCCGGTCTGTACCTCATCAACGATAAGCAGTATTCCCTTATCGTCACAAAGCTTTCTGAGCTTTTTTGCATATTCAACGTCCATCGGATGAACGCCCGATTCACCCTGTACAAGCTCTATCATAACAGCTGCTGTCTTATCAGTTATCGCTTCCTCTACCGCCTCGAAGCTGTTAGGTGTAACCTGCTTAAATCCCGGCGTAAGCGGTTCATACGGCTCCTGATAATGTTTTTGTCCTGTGGCAGCAACAGTAGCAAGAGTTCTGCCATGGAACGAATGGTCAAGCGAAATTATCTCATATTTCTCAATACCTTTTTTATAGAAATAAATCTTCGCAAGCTTGAACGCACCTTCGTTTGCCTCAGCACCGCTGTTAGCGAAAAATGCTTTGTCAGCACAAGTATTTTCTACAAGCTTTTGTGCAAGCTTTGCCTGATTTTCTATGTAGTATAAGCTTGAAGTATGCAGAACCTTATCAATCTGCTCTTTAAGCTTCTGCGTAAAATACGGATGAGCGTGACCCACCGAATTAACAGCTATACCACCCAGGAAGTCGTAGTACACGTCCCCGTTATCGGCATACAGCTTCATACCCTCACCGTGAGTAAAGCTTACCTGAAGTCGGTCACCGAATGTATTCATATAATATTTTTTATCTAATGCAATTATATCCTGAAGCATTATCGTAAACCACCTTTATAAAATGAAAAATGGGGGTTTTGTATCAAATACAATAACCCCTGTATCAATCAGTATTGATATTATACATCATATTGAATAAAAATGCAACACTTTTCCAAAAATTCCGTTAAAATAGTGAAATTTTATACAATCAGATGTATTTTTCTATCAAATCCGCATAATCGTCGAACGAATGTGCACCCACAACACGCTCAACTGCCTTACCTTCATTAAACAGAATTACTGTAGGAATTGACACGATTGCATTCTGCGAAGCAAGCTCGCCTTCTTCGTCAACATTCACCTTGCACACCTTTGCCTTACCTGCGTATTCCTGCGCCACCTCTTCTATTACAGGACCAACCATTCTGCACGGTCCGCACCACGGCGCCCAGAAATCCACCATAACCGGAACATCTGCCTTTATAACCTCGCCGTCAAATGTCTGCTTTGTTAAGTTAATCTCCATTGCTATTTCCTCCTTAATATGTTTATATACATTTATTCAGACCTTTTGTTTACATATTTTTTATCAATAATATTTATTGTCGATTTTCCGTTTGTTGCTTCTGTAATCTCTGCTTTTAACCGTTCGGTTTCGTCGAGCGGAGAACAGATATAGAAGGTTACTTCGTTTTCATAAACCGTATCCTCGACCATATACCCACCCGTTGCGAGCATATACTGAAGCTTTCCGGAAAGCTCATAGCTAACCTTTACAGCCACCACATCACACATAATGCGTGTTATTATGCCCGATTCAAGCAAGCCTTTTTGCGCAGATGCACCGTATGCATGAACAAGTCCGCCGGTACCCAGCAGTGTGCCGCCGAAATAACGTGTAACTACCACGATAACATCAACAAGTCCTGATTTTCTTATCGTGTCAAGTACAGGCATACCCGCCGTTCCGCCAGGCTCACCGTCATCAGAATAACGGAAAATATTATTCTCATCTATCACGTATGCATAGACGTTATGCGTAGCATCGGAATACTTTGAACGCATCTCATTGAGATAAGCCAACGCATCAGCCTCATTATCCACCGGCTTCACGTGCGAATAGAACTTTGACTTTTTCTCGATTATAAGCGTTTCGGACTCCTTTGCCACAGTTTTATATACATTCTTTAATGACAACCCTGTCACTTCCTATCATTAGTTAATTATATACTCACTTAGTCTGCCGCGTGCGGCATTGTCAAGCAATACAACCACAACTGTGCCGTCAGCCGTATATTCCTCTGAAATCACCTTTTCATTTTCGTGGAGAGTGTTAAGAACACCTCCGGATGAATACGGAATAAGCAACTTACATTCCGTTTTCTTGCCCGGCGCAGTATCTGCGACAGCATCAATAAGCGACGGTATACCCATACCCGTTCTTGCACTTATGAACACACCGCTATCGCCTGAAGGCGGCACGAAATCACCGTTTATGTCGCATTTATTGTATACGTTAATCATCGGTTTTCCGCCTGCTCCGATTTCGTCCAGAACACTCTTTACAACAGTTATCTGATTATCTGCCTCAGGCGATGACACGTCTATTACGTGAAGCAGAAAATCAGCCATAGCCGCTTCTTCAAGCGTTGATTTGAATGCTTCAATAAGATAATGCGGCAGCTTCCTTATAAAGCCTACAGTATCAATCAGCACAATCTGACGGTTGTCCTCAAGAGTGATAGCTCTTGAAGTAGTATCAAGTGTTGCAAAGAGCTTATTTTCCGCAAATACCCCTGCATCGGTAAGACGGTTGAGCAAGGTTGATTTTCCGGCATTGGTATAACCTACAAGTGCAGCTGTTATAACCCCGTCCTTTTCACGTCTTGCACGCAAAAGACTTCTGTGTTTTTTTATCTCACGGATTTCCGCCTCAAGTGCCGCAATCCTTGTCCGTATATGACGGCGGTCAGTTTCAAGCTTGGTTTCACCGGG
>CAYMCT010000121.1:0-5096 GCA_964389075.1 uncultured Lachnospiraceae bacterium | reverse complement strand
ACACTGTTGTGATTCCGGGCGATTTTTCCTGGGCGACATATCTTGAGCAGGCAGAACGTGATTTTGACTTCCTGCAGGCTTTGAACGGAAGAAAAATCATTATTAAAGGAAACCACGATTATTGGTGGACAACATTATCGAAATTGAATGAGTTTACAAAAAATCACGGTTATGACAGTATTTCATTTTTGCAGAACAACTCGTTTACTGTTGACGGAATTTCGGTATGCGGAACACGTGGCTGGCTGTATCCGGCATGGAACGATTTTTCGGCTGATGATGAAAAATATTTTGCACGTGAGGTAGGCAGGCTTGAGCTGTCTTTAAAGTCTGCAAAAACAGATGAGATATATGTATTCACTCACTATCCCCCTATGTCAAAGCTTTGTGAGGGAAATGAATTTACTGAAATGATGAAAAGATATAATGTGAAGAAATGTTTCTACGGACATTTGCACGGCTATTCTCACACCAACAGAATACCTGATACGGTTGAGGGAATAGAGTATCAGCTGGTTTCGTCTGATTATCTTGGTTTTTTGCCTAAATATGTTGGCGGAGCAGAGGGAGGCTTTTAAATATGAAAATCATGATTGCATCCGATATACATGGTTCGGAATATTATGCAAAAAAATTAATAGATACATATAGAGATAGCGGGGCAGAGCGTCTTATTTTATTAGGTGATTTGCTTTATCATGGCCCACGCAATGACTTGCCGCGTGACTATAACCCTAAATCGGTTATTGAGCTTTTGAACAGTGTGGCAGGCGAGCTTTTGTGTGTGAGAGGAAACTGTGATACAGAAGTGGATCAAATGGTTTTATCCTTCCCAATAATGGCTGATTATGCCGTGATTGAGCTTGACGGACGTTTGTTTTATTTAACGCACGGTCATAATTATGGCTCGGATAATTTTCCTAACCTAAAGCAGGGCGATGGCATAATTCAGGGACATACACATATCCCTATGAATGAGCTCCGTAACGGGATTTTATGCATAAACCCCGGTTCTGTATCAATCCCTAAAAACGGGAGTGAGCATCAGTGCCTGATGTACGAAAACGGTGAGTTCAGAAAGGTAGTTCTCTGATGATTTTAGTAATAGCGGAAAAACCGTCTTTGGGCAGAGATATAGCAGATGCGTTGCCGGGAGTGAGAATAGGTAATGACAGACGTTATATTGACAAAGGCGACTATGTTATAACCTGGGTTTTCGGACATATGCTTTCGCTGAAAGAGCCTGAGGACTATAACGAAAAATATAAGAAATGGTCAGTTGACCAGTTGCCGATATATTTTGATAACTGGGAGCAGAAGATAGGCAAAGACTCGCAAAGCGGAGGCAGATTTGAAAGCAAGAGCGACAGGGTAAAGCTCATCGGAGAGCTGCTGGAAAAGTCAGATTTCGTCATTCACGCAGGCGACCCTGATGAGGAAGGTCAGCTTTTGATAGACGAAATCCTGAGATGGTTTAAATATGATAAGCCTGTTAAAAGACTTAACACAGGTGATACAACACGGGCGGGACTTGTAAAGGCGCTCGGAAAAATGACTGATAATAAAGACAGTGAAAACGAAGGCTGGTCTGCATACGCACGTTCGGTTGCGGATTTGATGGTCGGAGTTAATATGAGCCGGTTCTTTACCTGCTCAAATCCGGGTGCATTGCTTACAGTAGGAAGAGTGCAAACCCCTACACTGGGCTTGGTAGTTGCCCGTGATATGCAGATTGAGGGACACATAAAACAGGTTTACTATGACATCTATGTTGATCTCGATGTAGCCACGTCTGACGGAATAAAACGGGTACAGGCAAAGTACAGGAAGAAAAACGCAAAAAAAGATGATGACGGTCACGGAATCATTAATAGGCTTGAAGCAGAAGAAATCTTAAAAAGCCTTATCGGAAAGAAATACACAGTAGCAATCGAGCGGAAAACGGTAAATGAAGACCCGCCTCTGCCATTCAATCTTGTAAAGCTGCAGAGCTATTGTTCAAGCCATTTTGGCTATACACCGCAGGATGTAATGGACATAACACAAAGTCTGCGTGAGAGGCATAAGGCTATAACATACAACCGTTCAGACTGTCAGTATCTGTCTGAAGAGCATTTCAAGGAAGCACCCCAGACTATGGAAAGAGTTGTGCAGAATATTAATTATCGCCCGAAAGAGCTTGATATGACCATACATTCAAAGTGTTTCAACGATAAGAATATAACAGCACATTTTGCAATAATTCCTACGAATAACAAGGTAGACCTCGGCAAACTCACAGAACGTGAGAAGAACGTTTATCTTGCGGTATGTAAGTACTATATGGCACAGTTTTTGCCTAAGGCGGTTAAAGAAAAATCCAAGCTTACAGCAGCTGTTGATAATGAGTATATTTTAACAGCAACGTCAAGTAAGGTTATAAAACCGGGTTATCTTGCTATATTTAAGGACATAAAAAGAGAAGAGCCTACGGAGCTTTCGGAGATTGAACCGGGGGCATATAACTCTGATGCGGTTTCAGGTGAAATAAAAGAGAAAGAAACAAAACCGCCGTCACGGTATACAAAAGCCACCCTTAATGAGGATATGACACGTATTGCAAAATACGTTACCGATGCAAGAATTAAAAAGCTGCTTGAGATGAAAGATGCTGATAAGAAAGGTGAAAACGGCTCAATCGGTACATCAGCCACACGCAGCTCTATCATAGACGGACTAATTACAAAAGGTTATTTGAAGGAAAGCGGAAAGAAACTTATTTCCACTCCGCTCGGTCGTGAACTGTACCGTATTCTCCCTGATGAAATCAAGAAGGCGGATATGACCGCTGAATGGTGGGTTATGCAGGAGGATATCCGTAAAGGTAATGCGGGCTGTGAAACACTTACTGAAAATGTTCTTAATACAATAAGGAACATACTTCAAAGCACATATCCGTCTGTTGACCAGACTGTAATGACAAAAACGGTAACGGAAAAGTATAATGAGGTTTTGGGAACTTGCCCGATATGCGGCGGGAATATTATTGAAGGCAGGAAAGGTTATGGCTGTAGCAATTATAAGCCGCCTATAGCCTGCAAATTTGTTATATGGAAAAAGCAGACAAAGGGAATGTTCAGAAAGACCAATATTACAAAGACAATGGTAAAAAAATGGATTTCGGGCAAGCCTGTTACCTGCAAAAAACTGATGAGTAAAGCTGATAAGGAATTTACGGCAGACGTTATCCTTAAGCCTGATCCTGAAAATCAGTATGGACCTGCACAGTTTGAACTTGTGTTCAATAATGAGCCACTGCCACAGAATCCGACGATTGACAATACTCAGAATATGGTGTATAATAATGATAATAAATTAAGAGAGGATGATATTAATGAATCTTGATATGTTACATCCGGCTGACCAATTGGTTATGTTTATGGAGCGTATTTACGAGTACGGTATGACTACTACATCGGGCGGTAACCTGTCTATTCTGGATGACAATGGAGATATATGGATAACTCCGGGTTCTGTAGATAAGGGAAGTCTTACAAAAAAGGATATGGTATGCATAAAGCCTGACGGGACGATAGAGGGAATACATAAGCCGTCAAGTGAATGGCCGTTCCATCAGCATATATATAAAACACGACCGGACATAAAAGCGGTTCTTCACGCACATCCGCCGGCACTGGTTGCGTTCTCGATAGTACGCAGACTGCCCAATACAAGTATGCTGCCGACAGTTAAGTTTTCGTGCGGTGAACTGGGGCTTGCAAAGTACGGCTTGCCGGGCTCGCAGGATCTTGGAGATAAAATAAGCCGGGAATTTGAAAAGGGCTTTAATACAGTTATACTTGAGAATCACGGTGTTGTTATAGGTGCCACAAGTATGTTTGATGCGTTTAAATCATTTGAAACACTTGATTTCAGTGCAAGAATTGAAATTGATGCATTTAACATAGGAACTCCTAACAGTCTTACAGCTGAACAGATTGACTGGTACAAATCACGTCAGCACGTGGTAATGGACGAGTTCGTTTCAAACAACATAACAAGTGAAGAAAAGAACGTCCGTGCTGAAATGGTAAAGTTTATTAAACGTGCATATAATCAGAGACTATTCACAAGTACACAGGGAACATTCTCGCAGAAGCTGAGTGACGGCAGCTTTATCATAACACCTGCAGGCAAGGACAGAAAATATCTTGAGCCTGAGGATTTGGTAAAGATAAGCGGAGACTTTAAGGAGATGGGCAAACTTCCGTCAAGAAGTGCAGAGCTTCATAAGGAAATTTATAAGCAGCAGCCACATGTCAATTCAATTATCATAGCACACCCGCCGTGTATGATGGCTTTTGCCGTTACGGACGCAGAGCTCGATTCAAGGACAATTCCTGAGAGTTATATTCTTATGAGAAATATACCTAAGCTCGATTTCGGTTCAAACTATATGAAGCCGGCTGCAACAGCGGCAGTGTTTAAGGAGAACACCCCGATTGCACTTATCAAGAATGACTGTGCAATCGTAACAGGTTCAAGCCTGCTTAACGCATTTGACCGTCTTGAGGTTGCAGAATACAGCTCAAGAGCGATAATCGCCACACGTGATTTGGGCGGAGTTGTAGCGATTAACAAGGAAGAGATAGACGATATTGAAGAAGCGTTCCATCTTGCAAAATAAGTAAAAAAGTTGTGTGGTATGGGGTATACCAGTTAAAAAGGCAGAAACATCAATGTTGTTTCTGCCTTTTGTTGTAGGGGACGATACCCACATCGTCCCGTTTTAAGATTTCAGGATTATTCTGGATTTGCGGAATATGATATACATATTCCCTGCTTGTTATAGTGATGGACAATTAAAGAACCTCGATAGTATTTGCTCCTGTTGTAGCAAATACTACACCGCCTGTAATTGTTGAACCAATCAGTACACCTGCAGTTAATCCTTGTAGTCTTTTATTCATTTTGTTTTACCTCCAAAACTAATATAATAATGATATAATATCACAATTTGAGATAAAAGTCAATATCTCGTTATGAGATTTTATATAATATCTCTAGGTGATTGTAAAATTAATGGTAAAAATGATTAACATAACTCAATCATCAGA
>CAYMCT010000120.1:0-5137 GCA_964389075.1 uncultured Lachnospiraceae bacterium | reverse complement strand
TATGGAGAGATGCTTAAGGCGCACGTGGAATCAGGTGCAGCAGCAACAATCGCAGTTATGCCTGTTCCGTGGGAGGAGGCAAGCCGTTTCGGTATTATGAATACTGACGAAAACGGTGAAATCGTTGAATTTGAGGAGAAGCCGGCAGAGCCGAAGAGCAACCTTGCTTCAATGGGTATATACATATTTAAGTATGATGCACTTAAAAAGTATCTTACAGACGATGAAAGAGACCCTGAATCATCAAACGATTTTGGTAAGAATATCATTCCTAAGATGCTTGAAGACGGCGAAAAGATGATGTCATACAGATTCGAAGGCTACTGGAAGGATGTTGGAACAGTTCAGTCACTTTGGGAGGCAAATATGGATCTTATCGACGATCCGCCGCAGTTTGAGCTTAACGACAGACGCTGGGTAATCTATTCAAGAAATTATGCGCTTATGCCGCACGTTATGGGTGAAGAAGGCGAAGTAACACGTTCAACCGTTACTGAGGGCTGTGTAATAGACGGAAAGGTAGACCATTCTGTAATATTCAGCGGTGTAAAGATTGGTAAGGGCGCAACAGTAAAGGATGCAGTTATTATGCCGGGCGCTGTAATCGGCGACGGTGCTGTAATTGAGAAGTCAGTAATCGGACCTCAGGCTGTGGTTGGTGCTAACGCAAAGATTGGTGTCAGTGAGGAATCTGAATCAAATCCGTACAACTCAAAGTACTGCACACACGGTATCGTTCTTATCGGCGGCGGTGCAACTGTCGAGGATGGAATGGATGTGCCGAAGGGCTCAATGATACAGGCTGACTGACGGTTGAATTTAATTGGAAAGGAATGAATGAACTATGAGAAATGATACTATGGGTATTATTCTTACCGGAGATGAAAAAATAGCGCCGCTTACAGACATCAGAGCTAACAGTGCGGTGCCGGTTGCGGGAAGATACAGAATTATAGACTTTGTTTTGTCAAATATGGCAAATGCAGGCATTGTAAATGTAGGTATTGCTACAGAATCAAACTACTCATCGCTTATGGACCACACAAAGTCAGGTAAGCCGTGGGATTTGGACAGAAAAACACAGGGACTTAACATTCTCCCTCCAAACCTTGAAAAGCAGCAGTACGGTGTAATCAAGGGTAATATCGACCTTCTGGCCGGTATCAGTGACTATATTCGCAGAAGCCATCAGACATATGTAATTCTTTCACTTGGAAATATGGTTTACAATATGGATTTCGCTGCTGTTGTAGAGGCACATATCGAAAAGCAGGCAGATATTACAGCTGTATATAAGAATATACATGGTATGGACGAAAAGGATATTTCACGTTTTACATTGCTTGAGCTTGATGAAGAGGGTAGAGTAACAGATATGGAGGTTCAGCCGTATTATCCCAAGACATCAAACGCAAGTATGGAAATATATGTAATGGAAAAAGCATTGCTTGAGAGCATAGTTGACGAATGCTCGGCACGCGGCGACGTTGATTTCATAAAGGATGCCATCATTAAGAAGATGGGCGGAATGCGTATATACGGATACGAGTTTGACGGTAACTTCTACAAGATAGATTCAATGAAGTCATACTATACGACAAGTATGAAATTCCTTGATTCAGAAAGCAGAGCAGAGTTGTTTAATCCTGAGCGTCCTATCTATACAAAGACAAAGGACCAGTCACCGACGAAGTACGGGGCAGAGGCTGTATGTAAAAACAGCTTCATTTCAGACGGTTGTGTGGTTGAGGGTACTGTTATCAACTCAATCCTTTCACGAGGTGTAAAGGTTGCAAAGGGTGCAGTTGTACAAAACTCAATAATTATGCAGGACAGCGTTATTGAAGAGGACGTTGAGCTTAATCACGTAGTATTTGATAAGGAAGTATGCATAACAAAGGGCAGAAAGCTTATCGGACAGGAAAGTTATCCGCTTGCAATTTCAAAAGGAACAACAATCTGATGATTTTACAAAAGCCTATCTGTGCAGCAGATAGGCTTTTAACACTAAAAAAACACAGATATTAATGTAAAAAATATATAATAAGTTTTTAAAATCAAGTCGTGATATAGTCAAAACCACTGTTTTTGACTGTATAATTTGACAAAAAGTAAAAAATAGTTTAGAATATAGTGGTTATAAGTTATAGGGACTACTATGGAAAGGGATTGGAATATGAACGTATTATTTGCAACTTCAGAGTGTGCTCCGTTTGTGAAAACCGGAGGTTTGGGTGACGTAGCGGGTTCACTTCCGCAGGCATTGAGAGAGAAAAACGTCGATGCAAGAGTTATTATGCCGTTGTACAACTGTATACCGCAGCGTTTTAAGGATGAGATGAAGTATATTGACCATATCTATATAGACGTTTCCTGGCGTAAGCAGTATTGCGGTATATTTGAGCTTAACTACAATAATTGCATATACTATTTCATAGACAACAAATTTTATTTCAGTGGTGATAAGCCATACGATCATATACATCTTGATTGTGAGAAGTTCATATTCTTCTCAAAGGCAGCATTGTCAATTTTACCGACAATCGGATTCAGACCTGACGTAATCAACTGTAATGACTGGCAGACCGGTCCGATACCTGTGTTCCTGGACACATTCCAGGATAATCCGTTCTATCAGGGAATAAAAACAGTTATGACAATTCATAACCTCAAGTTCCAGGGCCGTTGGGATTTCAATGGCATAAAGGATGCAATGGGTATTTCGGATTATTACTTCACACCTGACAAGATGGAGTATCATAAGGATGCAAACCTGTTGAAGGGCGGTATGGTATATGCTAACAAGATTTCAACAGTATCAGATACATACGCAGGCGAGATAACAACACCGCATTACGGTGAAGGTCTTGATGCACTTCTTTGTGCAAGAAGCGGCGATCTTGTTGGTATAGTAAACGGTATTTCATATGACGACTGGAACCCGTCAAAGGATGAGTTCATAGCAAAGAAATACAACGCAAAGACTATCAAGGCAGGTAAGGCTGCAAACAAGGCGGCACTCCAGAAGGAAGTCGGCTTGCCGGAGGAGCCTGACAAGATGCTTATCGGTGTAGTTTCACGTCTTACTGACCAGAAGGGCTTTGACCTTATTGCATATAAGCTTGAAGAGCTTATGAACGGCGGTTGCCAGATAGTAGTATTGGGTACAGGCGATGAGCAGTATGAGAATCTGTTCAGACACTATGCATGGAAGTATCCTGACAGATTTGCTGCGTGGATAACATATTCAAACGATATGTCGCACAAGATTTATGCCGGCTGTGACGCATTCTTGATGCCGTCAGCATTTGAGCCGTGCGGACTTTCGCAGCTTATCTCAATGCATTACGGCACCTTGCCGATTGTAAGAGAAACAGGCGGTCTTAAGGATACAGTAATTCCGTATAACCAGTATACAGGAGAAGGAACAGGCTTCTCATTTGCCAACTATAATGCAGACGAAATGCTCGGCTGTATCTGGAACGCAATGGACGTATACTATAACAACAGGGATGCATGGACAAATATGGCTAAAACAGCAATGGCAGCTGACTATTCATGGAATGTTTCAGCTGAAAAGTACATTGATATGTATTGCCAGATGACAGGAATGGAGCGTCCCGCAGCAGCAAAACCGGTAAGAAAGACGGTAAAGAAAGCTGCTAAAAAGACAGAGGCAAAAGAAGATTTCGCTGAACGTATACAGGCAGATTTTGAGAAATCAGAAGACGCTATCAATAAGCTTGCGGCAGAACCTGTAGTAATTGAGGTTAAGGACCCGTTCGCAGAGGAGAAGAAGGCAGAGCCGAAAAAGGCAGCCAAGAAAGCTCCTGCAAAGAAGCCGGCGGCGAAGAAAACCACAGCGAAAAAAACAACAACTAAGTCAAAAGCAGATAAATAAATCTGTTTGAGATACAGTCGGGTTTTACCGGCAAAACTATCCGCAAAAGCGGGAAAAAGGAGAGTATATTAATGGCAGGAAAGAATGTAACGAAGAAGCTCACAGCTGAGCAGGAAGCGTTAAAGAGCGATATTATCGGAAAAGTCAACAGACATTTCGGTAAGGTGCTTGAAGAAGCAACTCCGCATATGATATATGCAGCTTGTGCGCTTACAATTCGTGACAGAATTATGGAGAAGTGGGCAGTTTCTCACAGAGAAGTTAAAAAGGAAGGTTCAAAGAAGCTTTATTACCTTTCATTTGAGTTCCTGATGGGTAGATTGCTTTGCACAAATATCCTTAACCTTATGCAGACAGAGGATTACGAAGCTGTATTGGAGGATTTAGGATACACACTTCCGGAGGTAGCAGAGCTTGAGAATGATGCAGGTCTGGGTAACGGCGGTCTTGGTCGACTTGCAGCTTGCTTTATTGACTCACTCACTACACTTGATTTACCGGCATACGGTTGTACTTTAAGATATGAATACGGTCTTTTCAGACAGAAGATTGTAGACGGTTTCCAGACAGAGCTTCCGGATACATGGCTTGAACACGGTAATGCGTGGGAGGTTGCACGCCCCGAAGAAGCTGTAAAGGTATCTTTCGGCGGTGACGTTCACACATATTGGGAAGACGGCAAGATGAAGATTGGCTACAGCAACGAGAGAACAGTTCTCGCTGTACCGTATGATGTTCCGCTTTGCGGTTACGATTCAAAGATCGTAAACAAGCTCAGACTTTGGGGCGCACAGTCAGCATCAGACTTCAATATGCACGCATTTAATGCAGGTGACTATTCAAGAGCGATTGAAGAAAAGGAGCTTGCAAGTGTAATTTCAAAGGTATTATATCCTGAGGATAACCATACAGAGGGTAAAGAGCTCAGATTAAAGCAGCAGTATTTCCTTGTATCATCTACATTACAGTGGATATTGAAGGAATTCGAGGCAAGAAACGGTGCTGAATGGTCACTCTTGCCGGAAAAGATAGTTATCCATATCAACGATACACACCCAACAATGGCAATTCCTGAAATGATGCGTCTTTTGATGGACGAAAAGGGTCTTGGCTGGGACGAAGCATGGGGCATCGTAACAAACGTATTTGCATATACAAACCACACAGTAATGAGCGAAGCTCTTGAAAAGTGGCCGCAGGATATGTTCAGGAGAGTTGTTCCGAGACTCTATATGA
>CAYMCT010000119.1:0-5155 GCA_964389075.1 uncultured Lachnospiraceae bacterium | reverse complement strand
CAAGTGAAGCCGCATTTGCACCGAATGACAAACTCACAAGAGCAATGCTCGTTACTGTTCTCTATCGTGTTGAAGGCGAACCTGCAACCGACAGAAGCATTCCTTTCTCTGATGTGGATATGGGAGAATACTATGCAAATGCGGTTTCCTGGGCAAAACAGAACGGTATTGTCAGCGGAGTATCTGAAACAGAATTTGCACCGGATGTCAATATTACAAGAGAACAGATTGCGGCAATTATGCACAGATACGCAACCTTCAAGGGTTATGATGTCAGTGCAGGAGAAAACACAAATATCCTCTCTTACAGTGATTATGACAGCATTTCAGAGTATGCAAAAGCTTCTGTGCAGTACGCAGTAGGCAGCGGCTTGATGAAAGGTAAAACAACCTCAACCCTTAATCCGTTAGATAACGCTACAAGAGCAGAAATAGCAGCGATACTTCATAGATTTATCGAAGCGAATAAATAAGTAACAAATGCTCCTCAATTGAATAATTAGTTACTCATTTGAGGAGTGCATCTAAACCTTATGTATAATAAAGAATGTCGAATGTTGTCGAAACGAAGCTGTGAAAACAATCCCTCAGTCAGCTACGCTGACAGCTCCCTTTACACAAGGGAGCCTTTGTAAAAGATAAAAATGCCTTTAAAAAGGAGAGAGTCACCATGGAGAAATTATTGCAAAAAATCATTGGTGAATGCTATCAGTACACAAAAGCAGGAAAGGTAGCAACATATATTCCGGAGCTTGCAAAAGCCGATGTGAATGAATTTGGAATATGTACCATATCAAATGAAAACGGTATGAGCAGCGTAGGAGACTATAACAAAAGCTTTACTATGCAAAGCATTGTTAAAACCATAATTTTGCTCAGAGCTCTTGTAGATAAGGGCGAAGATGGAGTTCGCAAGCTCGTTGGAGTAGAAGCTACAGGCAAACCCTTTGATGCCTTTAACTACTCCGATCAGGCTTTAAAAAGTGAGCATATCAATCCTATGATAAATGCAGGGGCAATCGCATTATGCACTCTCATAGACGGCGAAACATATGACGAAAAATTTCAAAGATTGCTTGATTTAACAAGAAAAATAGCCGGTAATCCAAGCCTTGAGGTTGACCAATCAGTTTATTTATCCGAAAAGCTCACCGGTCACAAAAACAGAGCTCTTACATATATGCTCAAGGCATATGGGATTATAAACGATGATGCTGAGGCAGTGCTTGATTGTTATTTTCGTGCTTGCTCTGTAAAAGTAACAAGCGTTGATTTGGCAAGGATAGCTTTTGTTTTAGCCAATAAGGGTAGGGATTTGGCTACCGGCGAGGAAATATTTGACAAAAAATATGCAAAATATATTAATGCGGTTTTAATGACCTGCGGTATGTATGACGGCTCCGGTGACTTTGCTGTTACCGTTGGAGTACCTGCTAAAAGCGGCGTTGGTGGCGGAATAATGGCTATTGTGCCAAATAGAATGGGTATAGGAATTTACTCGCCTGCTTTAGACAGTAAAGGCAATAGCTGTGCCGGAGTTAAAGCTCTGGAATTATTAAGCAGGGAGCTGGAGCTTAGCATTTTCTAAAATCCCGATTTGTCGCCAATTTAGCTAAAAAGCTCGGCATCTAAATTGTTCAAGCATTTTGCGCAATGTACAAAACGAAATGAATAATGAAAAATTAAAGAATCAAAAGGGAATGATTAAAATGATAATGAAATTGAAGGACGGAAAGTCAAAGGTGATTACTCTGAGCTATGACGATGGTGTTGTTCAGGATATAAGGCTGATTGAAATTATGAATAAATATGGGCTAAAGGGAACTTTTAATATTAATTCCGGCTTGTATGTGCCTGAAGATACTGTTCGTGATAAGTTTTATGGAAGATTGAAGCTCTCGGAAGCCGAAGAGCTATATAAAAATTCAGGTCACGAGGTGGCTGTTCATGCTTTTACACATCCGTTTCTTGAAAAATTGGATTCCGCTGAAATTATATATGAAATAACAGAGGACAGAAAGAATATAGAAAGTCAGTATGGAGAAATTGCAAGGGGTATGGCGTATCCTTTCGGTACATATAACAATAATGTGATAGATGTTTTGGAAAAATGCCACATTGCATATGCCAGAACCACTAAATCTACATATAAATTTGGATTCCCTGAAAATTGGTTGATGCTTCATCCTACCTGTCATCATAGCTGCGAAAAGCTTGAAGAATTGATAAAAACATTCGTTGAAACTCCAAGCAGATGGGGACATGCAGAGATGTTCTACTTATGGGGACACAGCTACGAATTCGATAATAACGATAACTGGGAAATTTTTGAAAAATTTGCTGAATATGCCGGAGGTCATAAACACATCTGGTATGCCACAAATATCGAGATATATGATTATGTTAAAGCATACGAAAGATTACAAACCGGCTTTGATAAAAAGATTATACACAATCCATCAGGCATTGATGTTTGGGTTGAAATCAATGGTGAGGTGTATTGCGTAAAAGCAGGAGAAACCTTGAGGTTATAAAAAATACCTTTAATAAACTTAATTTAATTTACGGAGGTACAGTTTTATGGGTAAGATGCTTTACAGTAAAGAAATTGAAGATGAGCTGATGATTCAGTTTATAATTCTATATGCGTTGACGCACGCTGATGAGGAAATGCCGTATGCTGATTTGCTGAATGTAATTCAGAATAACTGTGAGATTAATTTTACGGATTTACAGTTAGGGCTTGATAATCTTGTCCAGACAGGTCACGTAACAGAAAAAAAGGTCAGTGAAATATTAACGCTCTACGGCGTTACGCAGAAGGGCAGCTATGTAACGGAGTTTTTCTATAATCAGATACCGCTTATTATCCGTGAGCCGATTGATGCTTCAATCAAGGAGCTATATATCGAAAAACGCCGCCGTGAAGCGGTGCGTGCGTCTATTGATCCGGTTAATGAGCGTGAGTATGAAGCTTTATGTGAGCTTTATAATGATGATAAATCGCTGGTGATGTCGCTGCGGTTATATGCCGGCGAACGTGCTGATGCGGAGCGGATGGCGGAGGTATTCAAGAATAATTCCGCTGATGTGTACGCAGGTGTGCTTGAAATATTCAACGGCTTGAAAAAGGAAAACAGCGATGAGTAAACAGAAAATCAAGCAAATAGCACTGGCTGTACTTGTACTGATTATTGTGTTTGAGGTTGCGTGCATCATAAATCTCAGCCGGAAATATAACGGCGGGGCAGATGCCGGGCTGTCACATTACAGAGATATAACTGTGGCTGAGAAATCGTATAAGATTAACAACACCAACATTCCTTCATATGATGTTGCAGGAACGGACGGTGCATATTTTGCAAATGTTGACCTTGAGCTGTTTGGGTTCAGGTGCGACCTTTCGGAAAAAGGGTATGTGCTGTCTTATGACAGTGTGGATTTTTCACTTTCTTCGGCGTCGTTTGTGCAGGGTGTTGAGGGCGAAACTGCTGTACAGGCTGAGGACAGCTTCAGGATAGGCGAGAATACATATCAATGCTTCACGGTAAAAGAAAATGTGCTTTTGATACCTGAAATTCTGCTCGACGGACTTGGCGAAAAACAGGAAACGGAGAATACCACATATTATACGTTCGGAAGTGATGAGGTACGTGCGGAAAATAAACGTGTTACCGAAATCGCAATTGCACTTGAACAGGGAAAGGCTCCTGAAAGCACTGATAAAAAAGTAATCGTGCTTGACCCCGGTCACGGCAAAGCCTCATCGCTTATGACAGATGATGAGAAGCGTGCATCGGGTTGGGTGCAGAACTCAAACGGTGCATGGGGCGACTGGCGTCACTATAAGAGCGGCTCAGCTACGGTAAACTGTGAGGGCTTTGGCTGTAACGGCAGAGTAACGCCCAATGGTGCGTGCTGGTATGCGATTGGCAGCAGTGACAGAAGTGTGGAGCCTGAAATCAACCTGAACAATGCGCTTGCTGCAAAAAAGTATCTTGAGGAGCTTGGGTACTCGGTAAGGATTACAAGAGAAACAAATAACGAGAATCCGTCAATTACACGCAGGCTGAGCTATTGTCATCCGAATAACGATACGACAAAAGCACCTGATGCGGAGGTGTTTGTGTGTATTCATTCAAATGCATCGGGCGGCAGCTCGAGCGGCAGTGCGTATATATCGCTTGATGGCGATTATGACCAGAAGTGGATTAAGGCTTCATATGCTGATGACAGCAACAGACTCGGCAGGCTTTGTAATGACAGTATAGTGAACAACACATCGCTAAAGCTTTACAGCGGCGGTGTAATAGGCTTTGAGCCTGAGCTTGTTGCATTTTGCAAAGCTCCCGTACCGTGCGGTTATCTTGAAATCGGTTTCTTTGATAATAAAACAGAGCTTGAACTGATAAATACCGAGAGCGATGCGATAGGAAAAGCAATCGCTTTGGGAATAGATGCGTATTTTAACGGAGAATGATTATGACTGCAAAAGGACTGAACAAAACACAGCTTCAGATGTTTGCGGTTATTGCAATGGTGCTTGACCATACCGCATTTCTGACAAGTAATCTGACCGCATATTATTTGATGCACCTGATTGGCAGAACTACTATTGTAATAATGAGCTATTTTGTTGCTGAGGGGTACTATAAAACAAGTAATGTGTATAAATATATAATACGAATGGGAATATTTGCTGTGGCTTCGCAAATTCCGTTTTATCTTTTTAAAACGGGTACGCTGCCTACGGGGTTATATTCATTCGCCGCAGGGAATTACCACAGCCGGAATGTCATTTTTACGTTATTTGTTGCGTTATGTCTGCTGACGGTTATTAAAGGTAAATATCCGGTTTTTGTTAAGCTTGCGGCAACAGCGGCGGCACTGTATCTCGTAAGGTGCAGTGACTGGAAATGGGCGTGTGTTGCGTGGGTACTCGTATTTGCACTCTTTCGTGACAGACCGAAGTATCAGATGTCTGCCGCTGCCGTTATCGTGGTGCTGCGGGTGGTTTTGCAGCTTGTGAAAATGCCGCCGGACATCATATATATTCTGAGTGCACTGATTCAGCTCGGCAGCTTGCTGGCACTTCCGTTAATTGTCCGGTACAACGGCGAAAAGGGAATCGGTTCGGGCAGGCTGTTATATGTTT
>CAYMCT010000118.1:0-5185 GCA_964389075.1 uncultured Lachnospiraceae bacterium | reverse complement strand
AATATGGTAGGAGGAATATGACTATGGAAAGAAAGGTAACTTAATGCAGTACAGACCTGATATTAAGGTTCTGGATGCAACAATTCGTGACGGAGGGCTTGTAAACGACTTCTTCTTTGAGGATTCGTTTGTAAAGAATTTGTACGAAACAAACGTAAAAGCAGGTATTGACTATATGGAGTTCGGCTATAAGGCGTCGAAAGAGCTGTTTGATCCTCAGAAGTTCGGAAAATGGAAATTCTGTGATGAGGCTGATCTAAGAGCAATAGTAGGTGATAACGATACTGACCTTAAGATTGCAGTTATGGCTGACCTTGGCAGAACAGATCTTAATGATATACTGCCTAAGAGCGAAAGCGTAATTGATATGATACGTGTTGCTACATATATCAACACAATCCCTGCGGCAATTGAAATGATCGAGCATTGTCACGCATTGGGTTACGAAACGACCTGTAACATAATGGCAGTTTCTACTGCACGTGAAAGTGATATAAATATGGCACTTGAGCTTTTGGGCGAGAGTAATGTTGATGTTATTTATCTTGTTGACAGCTACGGCTCACTTTTTCCGGAGGAAATGCGTGAGTTTGCGTTCAGGTATCAGAAAATTGCGTCAAAATACGGTAAAAAAGTCGGTATACATACCCACAATAATCAGCAGCTTGCTTTTGCGAATACTATTGAAGCGTGCTCGTACGGTGTAAGCTATCTTGATGCAACTATGAGCGGCATGGGCAGAGGTGCAGGAAACTGTTATCTGGAAAGTCTTATGGGATTTTTGAAAAATCCGAGATATAAGATTGTACCGGTTCTGAAATTTGTTCAGCAGGAAATGGTTAAGCTTCAGGAGCAGGGAGTAGTGTGGGGCTACGATGTACCGTACCTCTGCACAGGTATCCTTAATCTTCATCCACGTTCGGCTATCTCAGCAGTTAAGGAAAATGACAAGGATTACGCAAGCTTCTATATCGGATTATGGGACAGAGAAAACTAAAAGCGAAAAAGACGACTCATCACGAGTCGTCTTTTTCGCTTATACTTTTGTTTTTTCGGCTGATTTGAGTTTGTTGTGTCTACTTATATCGAATATTGTATTATCAGGCGAGTTCTTCATATTTTCAAACGCAACCGCCATCATAAGCTTGATTCTGTTCAGCTGATTTACCTCGCTTGCACCCGGGTCATAGTCGATTGCGACAATATTCGACTGCGGATACTGACGGCGTAATTCCTTTATCATACCTTTGCCTGTAACGTGGTTGGGCAGGCAGGCGAACGGCTGAACACATACTATGTTCGGCACACCCGATTCAATAAGCTCAATCATTTCGCCCGTAAGGAACCAGCCCTCGCCGGTACAGTGACCAAGCTGCAGAACCTTCTTTGCACCCTCGGCAATTTCAGCAATATGTCCCGGTGCACGTGATGCAAATTTCGGATTGGCTTTCATAATTTTTGTTGCGTGTTTTCTGTAGCTTTCGATGCCCCATATAGCAAGGTTGCAAAGTCTGGCTGTTGAAGCCTTATATCCAAGATTATCCCGCTTGAAGTTGTTGTTATACAGGCAGTAAAGAAGGAAATCTGCAAGTCCGGGCATTACCGCCTCGCCGCCTTCGCTTTCTATAACTCCAACTACATCGTTGTTAGCATCAGGATGGAATTTAACAAGTATCTCACCAACAACACCAACACGTGGTTTTGGTACTGATTCGTCAATCGGTATAGCATCAAAATCGGCTATTATTTCGTCAATAATTTTTTTCAGCTTTAGTTTCCGCTTGTTGCGATTGACAATATCATTATAGAGCCGTGTCTGCCATCTGTCATAAACCTCATTAGTTTCACCCTCGTTAATCTCGTACGGTCTTATACGCTGTGATACCGAAAGCAATATATCACCCCAGGTACAAGCCTTCAATAAACCGTCAACGAGCCGTGGTGTTATCTTAAAGCCCGGGTTCCCCTCAAGGCCTGAAACATTAAGCGAAATAACAGGTACTTGCGGATAACCTGCTTCTTTAAGTGCTTTTCTCAAAAATGCTATGTAGTTGGTTGCACGGCAGCCACCGCCGGTCTGTGTTATCATAACAGATGTATTGTCAGGATCAAAATTACCCGTTACAAATGCGTTAACGAGCTGACCTGTAACCATAATCGACGGGTAGCATGCATCGTTGTTGACACTCTTAAGTCCTGCTTCGATATCATCAGGTGTAGCTTTTTCGAGCACTACTGCATTATATCCGTTAGAGCGGAGTACAGCCTCAAACAAATGGAAGTGGGTAGGACTCATCTGAGGAAAAATGATAGTGTGACGCTTTCGTTCTTCTTCCGTGAACCTTACTCTGTTAATTGTATAATTTTCAACCTTCTTCGGTACGAAGTTATTATCTGAACGTTCTTTGACTGCTGCCTTGAGTGAGCGTGCTCGTATTCTTGCAGTACCGAGGTTGGAAACCTCATCAATTTTGAGAGTGGTATATATTTTCTCGTGCGACTGCAGAATTTCCATTACCTGGTCAGTTGTAACTGCGTCAAGTCCGCATCCGAACGAGTTAAGCTGAATAAGCTCAAGATTTTCATTCTTGATAACCTCAGATGCCGCCTCGTAAAGACGTGTATGGTAAGCCCATTGGTCAACTACACGAATGTCACGTTCAAGCTTTCCGAGATGAGCAACACTGTCTTCTGTAAGAACAGCAAACCCAAGTGAGTTAAGCATATCAGGAATACCGTGGTTTATTTCCGGGTCGATATGATACGGTCTGCCGGCAAGCACAATGCCACGCTTATTGTTTTCTTCGAGCCAGCGTATAACATCTTCACCCTTTTTTCGTATATCATTCTTATAGTTCTGAAGCTCATCAAAAGCACGTTCAGAAGCTGCTTCAATTTCAGTGAACGGTATTTTGTAATCAGCAAGAGCCTTTGCCATCTGTCGCTTGAACGACGGTTTATCGGCAAGATTGATAAACGGATACAGGAACTTGATTTCAGGACTTCTCACGATATCCATATTATTATAGATAACCTCAGGGTATGAGGTAACCATAGGGCAGTTAAAATGATTGCCTGCTGCACTGTATTCTATCTGCTCGTACGGAATACAAGGGTAGAAGATGGTTTTATATCCCTTATCAATCAGGTCCTGAATATGTCCGTGAACAAGCTTGGCGGGGTAGCACGCACTTTCAGACGGTATTGAGTCAATCCCTTTTTCGTACAGTGCGTGTGTGCTTCGTCCTGATATTTTCACAGAAAAACCAAGCTCGGTAAAGAATGTGTGCCAGAGCGGATAGTTTTCATACATATTAAGCACGCGTGGTAGTGCAATTATACCTCTTTGAGCTTCGTCAGTGCCTAATGATTTGTATTGGAAAGCACGCTTGTATTTATAGTCGTAAAGGTTTGGAATATCAGTTTTTCTGCGTTCTTCGCCGGCACCACGCTCGCATCTGTTACCCGAAACAAACTTGCTGCCGTCACCGAAATCCGTTACTGTAAGCTGACAGTGATTGTTACATTTCCGGCAACGTGTAAGGGTGGTTTTGAAAGTGAATGTATCAAGCTCCGCTTCAGTGATTATATCACATTCGCCGCCGTTCCAACGCTCTTTTGCGATAAGAGCAGAACCAAACGCACCCATGATACCTGCAATATCGGGACGTATTACGTTCTTTTCTGTGAGCAGCTCAAAGCAACGCAAAATCGAATTATTATTGAAGGTGCCGCCCTGAACAACTATCTTTTCGCCCATAAGAGCAGGGTCACGTAATTTGATAACCTTGTATAAAGCATTTCTGACTACAGAGTATGACAGACCTGCACTTATATCGCCTACAGTAGCGCCTTCTTTCTGAGCTTGCTTAACTCGTGAATTCATAAATACTGTACAACGTGTTCCGAGATCAACAGGATTTTCGGCATTCAAAGCTGCCTGAGCAAAAGAAACAGTGTCCATTTCAAGCGATTCGGCAAATGTCTGTATAAAGGAGCCGCAGCCTGATGAGCAAGCCTCGTTCAGCATTATTGAGTCAATAACACCGTCTTTTATCTTCATACATTTCATATCCTGACCGCCGATGTCAATAATGAAATCAACCCCGGGTGAGAAATGGTTTGCAGCCTTGTAATGGGCAATTGTTTCAATTTCGCCCTCATCTATACGGAACGCTGTTTTGAGCAGAAGCTCACCATAACCGGTTGTACAGCCGTTTGCTATGTACGCTTCTTTTGGCAGCTTTCTATATAGCTCACGCATGATATTTAAGCCACAGGCTATAGGACTGCCTTCGTTTTTGCCGTAATAGTCGTATATAATTTCGTTATTCTCATTAATAACTGCACACTTGATTGTTGTTGAACCAACATCAAGACCGAGAAATACAGGGCCTTTTGCTTTTGCAATGTCGCCTCGCACTGCCTTGTCTTTATCGTGACGGGTCATAAACTCTTCTTCATCAGCAGCAGTTTCAAACAGCTTAGGCATACGTGTAATCTCGGCATCTACGCCCTTTGAGCTTTTTAATGCGTCAGAAAGTGTAGATATACTGTAAACAGGAGCAGAATCAC
The DNA here is from genome assembly GCA_964389075.1 of uncultured Lachnospiraceae bacterium. Lineage (GTDB taxonomy): Bacteria > Bacillota > Clostridia > UBA1381 > UBA1381 > Ornithomonoglobus. The sequence continues at coordinate 610 of CAYMCT010000118.1, read as the reverse complement.
CGTACATAAGTGCTGCACCGATTGCTACAAAAATCTGAGCATTCTCAGGGGCAGAGAAGGCGGTTGCATTTTCGGCAAGGGTTTTCTCAAACTGACGTCTTAACTGCGGCAGAAAATGAAGCGGTCCGCCTAAAAATGCGATATTACCCTTGATAGGTCTGCCTTGTGCAAGACCTGAAATTGTCTGCGTAACAACAGCCTGAAGAATTGATGCCGCCACATCCTCACGTGCCGCACCCTCGTTTAATAACGGCTGTACGTCTGATTTAGCAAACACACCGCACCGAGCTGCAATGGGGTAGATTGTGGTATGCTTTTCTGCAAGATCATTAAGCCCGTCAGCGTCTGTTTTCAGAAGCACGCTCATCTGGTCGATAAATGAACCCGTACCGCCGGCACAGGTGCCGTTCATTCGCTGTTCAAGTCCGTCAGTAAGATAGAGTATTTTTGCGTCCTCGCCGCCAAGCTCTATAACTACATCCGTACCCGGAATGAAAGCTTCTATAGCGGTTTTGTTCGCTATAACCTCCTGCACGAACGGCAAACCGAGCATTTTTGAAAGCAAAAGACCGCCCGAGCCTGTTATTACTACCGTACATTCATTTTCACC
>CAYMCT010000117.1:0-5202 GCA_964389075.1 uncultured Lachnospiraceae bacterium | reverse complement strand
ATGAGTTCAGGTGTGGTAAGTGTGGAAATGTGCGGTAAGAGCGCACAGCGGGCTTGGGTAACCAAGACTGCGTGTAAACCCCATCCGGAGCAACTTTGGGAATGTTAAGGCGGCCCGTCGTTTTCCCTCAAAAGGCTTGAGCCGTTCGGTGACGAACGGACCAGATAGATGATTGTCCACGACAGAACCCGGCTTATAGGCTTGCTTCATATTTTGCTTAGTAAAAGCGGAACATTGTTCCGCTTTTAACATATTTGTAGAAAGAAGTGGAAAAAATGTATATAAGTGACATTTTTAAATCAAAAAAAACTGTTCTGTCGCTTGAAGTGTTTCCGCCCAAGAAGACAGAAAATCTTGAAAAGGTAAAAGCAACCGTTGCTGAAATATCAAAAATCCCCGTAGATTATATGAGCGTAACCTATGGTGCGGGCGGTTCCACATCTAAAATGACGCCTGAAATTGCTGAGTATATGCAAAAGGATTTGGGCGTTACAGCACTTTCTCATCTTACCTGTGTATCGCTTACCGGAACGGAAATTTACGATATGCTTGAAAATCTCAGGGTTCGTGGCATAAAGAACATTCTTGCGCTCAGGGGTGACATACCGGAGGGTGGAACCTTCCCTGTTCCCGATGGATTCAGATACGCATCTGAGCTTGTTGAAGAAATTAAAAAGTTCGGCGGATTTTCTGTAGGCGGTGCGTGTTATCCCGAATGTCATCCGGACAGTGACAATATAGAAACTGATATTGAGAATCTGAAACGCAAGGTTGATGCGGGAGCAGATTTTCTTGTTACGCAGATGTTTTTTGACAATAATGCATTTTATGATTTTCGGGATAAATGTGTTGCGAAAGGTATCAATGTACCTATAACTGCCGGAATAATGCCGCTTACAAATGCAAAACAGATAGAACGTATGTGCGTGCTTTCGGGCGGTGCGTCAATGCCATCGGCATTTGTAAAAATCATTTCAAAATACATAGATAATCCTGAAGCGTTAAAGCAGGCGGGTATTGCGTATGCAATAAACCAGATAAGTGAGCTTACATCAAATGATGTAAGCGGTATACATATCTATACAATGAACAATCCGTATACAGCGGAAAAAATAGTTAACGCAGTCAACTCTATGTTCTGATAATAAGAGGTTAATTATGAATATAAAAGAATTACTTGGCAAACAAATACTATTTTTCGATGGCGGTATGGGCACGATGCTGCAGAAGTACGGAATGAAGGGCGGAGAAATCCCGGAACTTCTGAACATAACAAACCCGGAGCTTATAACTAAAATTCATACTGAATACTTATCGGCAGGCGCTAATGTAATCACAACCAACACCTTTGGTGCAAACCCGCTGAAGCTCAAAGATGCAGATACTGATGAGATAATCAATGCGGCAATGTCAAATGCACGCAGAGCAATAGCTGAAGTTTGTGATGAGCAACCGCATTTTGTTGCATTCGATATGGGTCCTACCGGAAAGCTTATGGAGCCTATGGGCGAGCTTACATTCGATGAAGCCTACAATGCGTTTTCTTCGGTTGCAAAAACTGCGGAAAAAGCAGGAGCAGACCTTGTTATAATCGAAACTATGTCAGATACTCTTGAAGCAAAAGCAGCGGTGCTGGCGGTAAAGGAAAACACCAATCTGCCGGTATTTCTCACGATGACCTTTGATGAGTCGTATAAAACACTCACCGGTGCAGATGTACATGTAATGTCTGCTATATTTGAGGGGTTGGGTGTAGAGTGTCTGGGTATAAACTGCGGTCTCGGTCCCGTACAAATAGCCGAAATGATGACAGAGCTGTCAAAGATAAGCTCAATTCCTGTAATGGCGCAGCCAAACGCAGGATTGCCGCAGATAGAAAACGGAAAAACTGTATATAACGTAAATCCTGAGGTGTTCGGAGCTGAATGTAAAAAAATAGCGGAGCTTGGAGCGAGTGTGCTTGGCGGATGCTGTGGAACAACCCCTGAGCATATTGCAGAGCTTGTAAAACAGTGCAGAGGATACACTCCGAGAGTTGAGGAAAAGGATTTCACAGTGGTCGCCTCCTATTCGAAGGCGGTCTATCTTGACAACAGACCTGTTATAATCGGCGAAAGAATCAACCCGACTGGTAAAAAGAAATTTAAGGAAGCATTAAGATGCGGCGATATAGACTATATTGTGGAAGAAGCGTTCAGCCAGCTTGATGCAGGTGCACACATACTTGATATAAATGTAGGTTTACCCGAAATTGATGAATGTGCGATGATGGAACGTGTCGTAAAGGAGGTTTCCGCAGCGGTAAATCTGCCGTTGCAGATAGATTCTTCCGATCCTGCGACAATAGAAAGGGCGCTTCGGATATATAACGGTAAGCCGATGATAAACTCTGTAAGCGGCAAGAAAGAAAGCCTTGATGCAATCCTGCCTATAGTACAGAAATACGGCGGAGTGCTTGTTGGTCTGTGTCTTGATGAGAACGGAATCCCGTCAGATGCTGAGGGCAGAGTTGAAATCGCCAAAAGAATTGTTGAAGAGGCGGCAAAGTACGGTATAAGAAAACGCAACCTCGTAATGGATGCACTCACGCTTACCATTTCTGCACAGCAGAAGGAGTCGGCAGGTACTCTGAAAGCACTCAATACAATTAAAAATGAGCTTGGAACAAAAACGGTTTTGGGCGTATCAAACATATCGTTCGGTCTGCCACGCCGTGAGATTATAAACGAAACCTTTTTCGCATTGGCGCTATATAACGGGCTTGATGCGTGTATCATAAACCCGTGTTCGGAGCCGATGATGAATGCATACCGTGCATACTGTGCGCTTGCGTGTATTGATGCTGAATGTGCTGAGTATATCAGAGCATACGCAGGCACAAAGTCTGAAACAACCGTAACACGTACTTCCGTATCTGAGCAGAGCGCAGAAAAGCGTGAAAAGCTTTTTGAAATAATAGTAAAAGGTCTAAAAGACCAGTCATATGCAGAAACGCAAAAACTCCTTGGAACAAAAGAATCAATGGAGATAATAAACGACATTCTTATTCCGGCACTTGATGTTGTGGGTGCAGAGTTTGAAACTGGCAGAATGTTTCTGCCGCAGCTTATGATGAGCGCAGAAACCGTAAAGAAGTCTTTTGATGCAATTAAGGAAAATATTGAAATAAGCGGAACTGTACAGGAATCAAAGGGAAAGATTGTTCTTGCAACCGTTAAGGGAGATATTCACGATATCGGCAAAAATATAGTAAAGGTACTTCTTGAAAATTACGGTTATGACGTGTACGACCTCGGAAAGGACGTTCCGCCCTGTGAAATAGTCAAGTGCATAAAAGACAACGACATACACTTGTGCGGATTAAGTGCGCTTATGACAACTACAGTAACAAGTATGGAAGAAACCATAAAAGCAATACGCACAGCCGGTCTTGACACCAGGGTATGTGTAGGCGGTGCAGTGCTTACGCAGGAGTATGCCGATATGATCGGTGCCGATAAATACTGTAAGGACGCACTTGCAACGGTGAACTATGCAAATGAAATTTTTGGAGAATAAAGCAAGACGGCTCTTTGATGACGGCTGTTTTACGTTGGTATTGTCTGACGGGAGTAGGGTCATAACATCAACAGAGCGTGGAATAAAACCGCTTATGAATCTGTATGGCGGTGAGTATTCGGATTTTGATGCTGCGGATAAGGTTATCGGCAAAGCAGCAGCATTTATGTATGTTCATATCGGAGTATCAAACGTTTATGCTGAGGTTATCAGTGAAAGGGCGCTGGAAGTGTTCAACCGGTACGGCATAAATACAGAATATAAAACCCTTGTACCTGCAATCGAAAACCGCACAAAAACAGGATTTTGCCCGATGGAAGCAGCTGTATGGGATATAGATGATCCTGATGAGGCGTTGATTGCAATAAATAACAAATTAGCTGAACTAAGCAAGCTGTCTTAGTAATGACGGTTTCTTGCATTAAGGATATAATATAAATATGTGTAATTTGTTGAGAGGAGATGTGATAGCTTGAAAAGGAACAAAATGAAAAGCTATAGCGAGCGTGCTATTATAACAAAAGAGTTCGACTGGTTTTTGTTTCTGCTTACGATTGTAACGGCGGTTATCGGAATTTTTATCATTTATTCTGCAACCCGTACTACCGGCTCAAACTCTAATGTAATAGTGCAGTCGTTCTGTTTCTGCGTAGGCATGGGCGCAATGCTGTTCCTTTGCTTTTTCGATTATGAGCAGTTTATAAATGTTGTCAAATACATCTATATATTTGCAGTATTTATACTCATAATTGTGCTTATATTCGGAACATCTGGCGACTGGGGCGCAAAGAGCTGGATACGCTTTGGTGCAATCGGTATACAGCCTGCGGAGCTTGCTAAAATTTGTTTTATACTGACATTTTCGTATCATCTTACGAAAGTAGAAGCAAGAATAAATGAATTTAAAATACTTATTGGACTTATAATTCATATGCTTGTCCTGGTAGGACTTATTCTGTTAGAGCCGGATATGGGCAGTGCTTTGGTATTCATATTTATGTTTGCCTGTATGCTGTTTATAGCAAAGCTTTCATACAAGTATATAATTCCTGTAATTATAGTGGGTGGTGCATCGCTTCCGTTGATATACAAATATGGTCTTGACGAATATCAGCAGCAGCGAATTAATGTGTTTTTCGACCCGAGCATCGACCCGTTGGGTAATGGCTACAATGTTATACAGTCAAAAATAGCAGTTGGTTCAGGTCAGCTCTGGGGTAAAGGTTTTATGCAGGGCACTCAGAATCAGATGGGTTATCTTCCTACAAAAAGCACAGATTTTATATTCAGTGTATTCTCGGAGGAATTTGGATTTATCGGTGCCGGAATAATCGTGTGTCTGTTGTTTATGATTGTATACCGTTGCTTTAAGGCAGCAAGAAAATGCGACAACTCATATGGAAGATACATCTGTACAGGCGTGGGTGCAATGCTGCTTTTCCATATCTTTGAAAACGTGGGAATGTGTATAGGTCTTATGCCGGTAACCGGTATTCCGCTTCCGTTTATAAGCTATGGTGGAACCTCGCTTGTTACGAATATGCTTGCAATGGGATTGGTTCTCAGTGTAACGTATCATAACAAACCGCGGGCAAGAGTAGATGTGTACTAAAAAACACTGATTTTTAAACAAAAAAAATAAGT
>CAYMCT010000116.1:0-5219 GCA_964389075.1 uncultured Lachnospiraceae bacterium | reverse complement strand
GATGCCGGTAAACGTCTGCACACAGGCAGAAGTCGTAACGACCAGGTTGCGCTTGATATAAGAATGTATCTTATGGACGAAACCGTAGATATTGAGGAAATGGTAATTGACGCAATGCGTGCGTTCACAGAGCTCGCAAAGGATAATGTTGATACTATTATGCCGGGCTACACACATTTGCAGAAGGCACAGCCTGTAACATTTGCGCATCACTGTATGGCATATTATGAAATGCTCAGACGTGACTATCTGCGTCTTGCAGATTGCAGAAAGAGAACAAACGTAATGCCTTTGGGTTCGGGTGCGCTTGCAGGAACAACATATCCGCTCGACCGTGAATTTGTTGCAGATATGCTCGGCTTTGACGAGATAACAATGAATTCGCTTGACGGCGTATCAGACCGTGATTTCGTTATAGAGCTTGCAAACTGCCTTGCAATGATAATGATGCATTTAAGCCGTTTTTCTGAGGAGCTTATTTTGTGGTCGAGTAATGAGTTCTCGTTTGTGGAGATGGACGATGCATATTCAACGGGTTCGTCAATTATGCCGCAGAAAAAGAATCCGGATGTTGCTGAGCTTATCCGTGGTAAAGCAGGCAGAGTATACGGCAACCTTATGGGTCTCTTGACAATGATGAAGGGTATTCCGCTTGCATATAATAAGGATATGCAGGAGGATAAGGAGCAGATATTTGACAGTATTGATACGGTTAAACTATGCTTGCCGGTGTTCTGTGATATGATAAGAACAATGAAGGTGAACAAAGCACAGATGTATGAAGGTGCAAAGGGTGGATTTACAAATGCCACCGATGCGGCTGACTATCTTGTTAAAAAGGGACTTCCGTTCAGAGATGCACATTCTGTTATCGGTAATATGGTGTTCTATTGTATTGAGCATAACAAAGCAATTGACGATCTCACAATGGAAGAGTTCAAGTCATTCTCGGATATTATTGAGGATGATATATACGATGCAGTTTCAATGGAAACCTGCGTAAATGACAGAGCCGTACCCGGCGGTCCTGCACAGAATGTGACATTGCAGGCGATAGAGCGTGCTGAAAAATATATAGAGGATATAGAAATAAACTGATAGGAGAGAGGTTTTGTTATGGGCAGAATGTTTGGAACTGATGGAATAAGAGGTGTGGCGAATGTTGACCTCACAGCAGAGCTGGCATTTAAGGTAGGTCAGTGCGGCGCATATGTGCTTACACAGAATATCGGCAGACGACCGAGAGTTCTTATAGGTAAAGATACGAGAAAATCAGGCGATATGCTTGAGGCTGCACTTGTCGCAGGTATGTGCAGTGTTGGTGTAAAGGTGATACCGCTTGGTATTATCCCCACTCCTGCAGTTGCATATCTTACAAGAGAATATAAGGCAGATGCCGGTGTTGTGATTTCGGCATCGCACAATCCGTGTGAGTATAACGGCATAAAGTTCTTTAACGGCGATGGCTACAAGCTTTCAGATGCTGTTGAGGATGAGATTGAAGCATATATAAGAGGCGAAAAGGAGATAGGTGAGCTTCCTACTCACGGTGCTGTCGGATATATGAGCGCTAACCATAATGCAGTGGATGATTACGTTGAATTTGCCTGCTCGACGATAGATTGTGATTTAACAGGCATAAAGGTTGCTATTGACTGTGCAAACGGTGCAAGCTATCAGACTGCATTCAAGGCACTCAATAAGCTTGGTGCGAGTGTTGAGGCTATACATAATACTCCTGATGGAGTAAATATAAACGCAATGTGCGGTTCAACGCATATGGAGAGCTTGCAGGCATATGTAACATCAATCGGTGCCGATATCGGTATTGCATTTGACGGTGATGCTGACAGAATGCTGGCTGTTGACGAAAAGGGAAATCTTATCGACGGTGACCAGATAATGGCTGTATGTGCAAAGCATATGCTCGAAAACGGTACATTGAAACAGAATACGCTTGTAGCAACAGTTATGAGTAATCTCGGATTGTTTATTGCAGGCGAAAAGCTTGGTATAAATATTCCGCAGACCAAGGTTGGCGACAGATATGTTCTTGAAGAAATGCTTGATAAGGGCTATAACATAGGCGGAGAGCAGTCAGGACACATCATATTCCTTGACCATAACACAACCGGTGACGGACTTGTAAGTGCTCTGCAGTTCCTGTCAGTACTTAAAAAGACCGGCAAGAAAGCTTCGGAGGCGGCGTCTATCGTTGAAGTGCTTCCGCAGGTGCTTGTGAATGCTAAGGTTAAACCTGAAAACAAAGATAAGTATCTTGAGGTAGAGGAGATTGCATCAGAGTGCAAAAAGCTCGAGGAGGAATTTGCAGGCGAAGGCAGAGTTCTTATAAGACCTTCAGGCACGGAGCCGCTTGTTCGTGTGATGATAGAGGGTAAGGATAAGACAGTTTTACAGCAAAAGGCAGAGAAGCTTGCCTCTTTGATTGAAAAAATACTTGGATAATGCCTGAAATTTATAAAAGTTAAATATTTTTGTAAAAAAAATAAATAAAACGCTGTAAAAAACTGATAAAATTGTTAATTTTTTGACTTTACAAAGAGGGTGCATTGTGGTATTATTTATAATGTAGCAGGTGGTAAAATGCTACATAGTTAATTGAAAGAGTTGCATCCTCTCTTTTTTTTCTCTCCCTATAATGAAGAAATCTTCAATTGCAACTCTTTCATTATCCCCGAAATCAGAATCCATACGGAAATGTATCCGTATGGATTTTTATTTAAATGAAATCGTAATGCTCGTACCTTTTCCCACTGTGCTTTCAAGAAAGATTTCTGCATTGTGGTATGCTGCTCCGTGTTTTACGATGGCAAGACCGAGCCCTGTTCCGCCCACAAGCTTTGAATGACTCTTATCTACCCGATAAAAGCGTTCAAATACTCTGCTTTGTTCTCCTTGCGGAATACCTATTCCCGTATCTCTCACAGTGAGATTTACTTTGCTGTTAGCTGTATTGATGATTATATCAACAGTTCCGTTTTCTTTGTTGTACTTAATGGCATTGTCACAAAGATTATAAATCATTTCATCAAGTATTTTCTTTGTACCGAGTACATGGGCGGTATCGCCAATGATATTCAAAGTGATATTTTGCTTGCTTGCAACAGGTGTAAGCCTTTTAACAATGTCTTTTGAAACTTTATATAGGTCAACTTGCTCTTTTTCAAAATCAATTATGCCTTCGTCAAGCTCTGATATTTTAATAATATCAGAAACCAACGTAATCAGTCTTTGTGCTTCATCATAAATTGATGTTGAAAAATCAATGACAGTTTCTTCGGAGGTTCCGCCTGACTTCATCATTTCGGCAAAGCCTGAAATGGATGTAAGAGGTGTTTTGAGTTCGTGAGATACATTTGATGTGAACTCCCGGCGGAGTTGTTCACGCTTCGCGCTCTCTGTTATATCAATTATGACAATAACGGCGCCAATGATTTTTTTATTCCCATAGACTGGATTTGCAATCAAGCTATATATATTTTCCTCGTGTGAAATGTCGCTTTCGGCTCTTTCTCCCGAAAGTGCTTTTTCAATAACATTTCTAAACCCTTTACTGCGGTTAAAGGTAAGCGCACTGCTTTCTCGTACGTTTGTAATTTCAAGCAGACGAATCGCCGATTGATTATAGGAAAGCACATTCGCATCTTTATCAATTACCAAAAGACCTTCGCTCATATTTTCTGTTATGAGATTAAATTCTTTACGGCTCTGTTCGGCTTCCTTTATCTGTCTGTCAATGGTTTTCTTTTGCCCCGACAGTTTCTTTAAGAGCGGTGTTAGTTCCTCGTATGTGTCATTTGACGACGGATTTTCCAAGTCAAGTGCATTAATGGGTTTAATTATTGACTTTGAAACTCTATGAGATAAGAAAAGAGAAATAACAAGTGCAATGATAACTATAATGATAAGCGGCTGCAAAAGCCCAAGCAAGATTATAACAACAGAGTTCTGTGTGGTTGATACACGAAGAATAGAGCCGTCATCAAGCTTTTCTGCATAATACAATGTTTTCTGCATTAAGGTGTTCGAGTATCTTGAGCTTGTGCCGCTGCCATTTTTTAATGCAGCTTTTATTTCCTTGCGGTCAGCGTGATTATCTAACTCTTTGACAGCGGCTTCTGTGTCTGCCAAAACCGTTCCGTCTGCTGATACCAAGGTTATTCTCTTATTGCCATTATCAAAGTTATCAATATAAGAAAAACCCTCGTTTTTTATTGCATAGGATATGTAATCCGCTTCGCTGCTGAGTTCTGCAAACATCTGTGTTTCAAAATAATCAAAAAGCACACCGAAAATAAAACAAAAACTCATAAGTAAAATAATCATTGAGGTAATAAAATTAGAGCGAAATATTTTATTAAACATTATCATTACCTCCGAGCTTATAACCTATATTTTTAACAGTATGGATAAGGTCGCCTGCGGTTTCAAGCTTTACACGGAGTTTTCTTATGTGCACATCAAGAGTTCTTGACTCATCATAATATTCTCCCCATACACGGGCAAGTAAGGTATCCCTTGAAACAACATTGCCCTCTGCTTCTAAAAGTGCTATTAAAAGTGAATATTCCTTGAAAGAAAGTGTAATCTCCTTGCCGGAAACCTCTATAATATGCTTTTGGGGATTTACATACAAATCCCCGATTTTATATTCTTTTGATTTATTTGTTTTTTTGTACCGTCTTAATACTGCACGAACGCGGGAAGCGAGCTCTGTCATTCCAAACGGCTTTGCGATATAATCATCTGCTCCCATATCAAGGCCTGTAACCTTGTCAAACTCACTGCCTTTTGCAGTAATCATAATAACGGGAATATTTTTTAAATTATTATCCGCTTGCAGCTTGCCTAAAATTGATAATCCATCTTCTTCAGGAAGCATTATATCAAGCAAAATAAGCGTCGGGATTTCGTTTTTTATCTCCTGCCAAAATTCACTCGGAACCCCACAGCCTTTTACTGTATAGCCCTCTTTTTCAAGAGCATAGCATACGAGCTTGCGAATGTTGGCATCATCTTCTACGAAATAAATCATCACGTTCACCTCCGGAATATGATTTGCAGATATATTTTACCATAAAACACGCTCAAATTCAATAAAATGGCCGTATTTCATCAATCTGCATAACTTTCTGCGTGTTTTCCTGTAATGGAATAAATAACCCATTCAGCAATGTTTTCAGCGTGGTCTCCGATAC
>CAYMCT010000115.1:0-5268 GCA_964389075.1 uncultured Lachnospiraceae bacterium | reverse complement strand
TTCATTTTTATTTTTTTTTTATTTTGTTGAGAATACGCAGCCGTACCAGAGCAGAAAGCAAGAGCGGTATATGATAAGATACTAAGGCTTTCGGATGACCCTGATGTTAACGAGGTAATAAAATTCCTTCGTCAGCGTGAGATTGTGCATTTTCAGAGATTCGGTGAAGCACTGGATAATTTGCAGAGTAAGTTAAAGCACAAGCCTGTAACGGGCAAGGGAATAAAAGGTTGTATGTAAATATGCGATTAGTTGCCATGCCGGTTTAAGACAGGTCACATAGGCAAGTAAGACAAAAGGACAGATTTTCGTCAAGTCTGTCCTTTGTCTGTTGAATTGCTTTTAACTCTTGCATTTTGTACTTTTTTATAATATAATAGCTTTCACTTATAGGTGCTCGTATCAGAGTACAGATGATACGAGCGGACGGTTTTCTATTTAACTGACTATGTTGAGATTAATGCCTTTTTCTTTGGCGTAAGTAATTGTTGCTTGAGTACCGCTGTTAGGTCTTGTACAGTATGCAATGCAGAATTTTGAACTGTTTACCATTGCACGGTTTCGCATCTGCATACATCCGTTCATATACGTGTGATTAAATATATATTGATAACTGTCTGCTTTGTTTAAAATATCGTTCCATCTGTAAATATCGTCTTTTCGCCATTTTTTCGACTGGTCAGTGCAAGGCAGATAAAGATGCAGCTTGATTTGAGGATATTTCTCTTTTAATTCTAATACCGTATATGCTGCAATTGTATCAAAACCAAGAGCTCCGCCGGTTATGAAATTCGTAACGTGCTCTGTTTCGATTAGTTGTGATGCTATTCTTTCTATTTCGCTTTTTATATAATCAATTTGTTGAGTGGGTATTATTCTGTGCCCTGTAAAAAAACAAGTCTTTTCGGGATATATCATTTGTTTGCTCCCTTATATAATTTCGTAGGATTAGTATATCATATATTACGCTTAAATGCAAGTGCGGTTATGGTACACAAAAAATATGCGTTGAATTCAATGTTGAATATAATCTGTAATTGAATGATTTACTATTGACAATATAGACTTAATATGATAAACTAATATTGATATCTTCGGGGTAATGTGAAATTCATAACCGACGGTGAGTGGGTAATACCCATAAGTCCGTGAGCCTGAACAGGTTGATTCGGTGCAAATCCGAAACCGACGGTAAAGCGTAATGCGAAAGTCCGGATGTGAGAAGATTATGAGATGGTTTTTTTCAGCACCCCGAAAATAATTTTCGGGGTGTTTTTTGTGGACGAGAAATATATGCGGTATGCAATAGAGCTTGCGAAGAAAGGAATTGGATTTGTAAATCCGAATCCGCTTGTCGGTGCAGTAATTGTAAAGGACGGACGTATTATTGGCGAGGGCTATCACGCAAGATACGGCGATCTTCATGCAGAACGGAATGCGCTTGCTTCCTGCAGCGAGAGTGCGGAGGGTGCAGATATATATGTAACACTTGAACCATGCTCGCATCACGGAAAACAGCCGCCGTGCTGTGAGGCTGTTGCTGATGCCGGAATAAAGAATGTATATGTAGGTTCATATGACCCGAACCCGCTCGTTTCGGGTAAAGGCTTTGAGTATCTCAGGAGCAGGGGAATCAATGTGGTTGAAAATGTTCTGCGTGAGGAATGTGACTCATTAAACGATATTTTCTTTCACTATATCACGAATAAAAGACCATACGTTATTATGAAGGCGGCAATGTCTGTTGATGGCAGAACTGCATCGTATACGGGTGATTCAAAATGGATAACGAACGAGCTTTCAAGAGCAGATGTACATAACACAAGAAAGCGTGTTGCGGCGATAATGGTAGGTGTGAATACCGTTATTGCGGATAATCCTATGCTTGACTGCAGAACGGAGAATCCGTCAAACCCTGTGCGGGTAATATGCGACAGTAATTTAAGAATACCGATTGATTCAAACATTATCCGTACTGCAAGAGAGATTCCTACAATTGTTGCGACTGTTTCAAAGGATGAAGAAAAGGTCAATAAGCTTAAGAAATTTGGTGTTGACATAATAGTAACAGACGGAACAAGAGTTGACTTGCCTGAGCTTATGGCGGAGCTTGGCAGAAGAAAGATTGACAGTGTTCTGGTTGAGGGCGGAGCAACGCTCCACGCATCAATGCTTGAAGCCGGGTTAGTGGATTTATTGCAGATATATATTGCACCTAAGATTATAGGCGGAACTGATGCAAAGCCTGTGGTAGGCGGTAAAGGTGTAGAGCTTGTAAAGGATGCATATATGTTTAAATCGCCTGAAATTAAAACATTCGGCGACGATGTTTGTATAGAATACAGGAGGTAAAATATGTTTACCGGAATAATTGAGGAAAAGGGTAGTGTTGAACACGTTGTGTCGGGTTCAAAATCATTCACTCTTAAAATAAAAGCAGAAAAGATTTTCGACGACCTTAAGCTTGGTGACAGTGTTGCGGTCAATGGCGTATGTCTTACGGCAACCACTGTTTCAAAGCCGTATTTCACGGCTGATGTTATGGCTGAAACTGTAAGACGGACTAATCTTGGAAGTCTGGTAAAGGGCAGTAAGGTTAATCTTGAGCGGGCAATGAGCGCAAATGGAAGGTTTGGCGGTCATATTGTTTCAGGACATATAGACGGCAGAGGAACGGTTTTGTCTACTGTACGTGAAGAAAATGCGGTTTGGGTAAAAATTGCCGCAGATGCGGATATTATGCAATATATAATTGAAAAAGGGTCCGTGACTCTTGACGGAATAAGTCTTACTGTTGCGAAAGCGGAGCACGACAGCTTCAGTGTTTCTGTTATACCGCATACTGCGTCTGAAACCACGCTGACAGGGAAACGAAGCGGTGATAAGCTTAACATCGAATGTGATATTATAGGAAAGTATGTTGAAAAGCTGATGCACAAAAGTGACGGTATAACCGAGGAATTCCTCAGAGAAAACGGATTTTGAAGGAGTGGAGTTATAGATGAAATTTGACTGTATAGAAAAAGCACTTGAGGATTTACGCAACGGCAAGGTTATTCTTTGCACTGATGACGAGAACCGTGAGAATGAGGGCGACCTTATTTGTGCGGCGGAGTTTGCTACTACAGAGAACGTAAATCTTATGGCGAGCGATGCAAAGGGTCTTATATGTATGCCGATGAGCAGTGAGTATATAAATAAGCTTGGATTACGCCCGATGGTTGCAAACAATACCGATAATCACGAAACTGCATTTACAGAGTCAATAGACCACGTTGACACTACTACGGGAATAAGTGCAGAGGAGCGTGGACTAACTGCGAGAAAATGTGTTGAAGAAGGTTCAAAACCGTCCGAGTTCAGACGACCCGGACATATGTTTCCGCTTGAGGCAAAGCGAGGCGGAGTGCTTGAGCGTAACGGGCATACCGAAGCAACTGTTGATTTATGCAGACTTGCAGGACTGAAAGAGGTTGGCTTATGCTGCGAAATAATGGCTGATGACGGTACTATGATGCGGGGCGAAGCATTAACAGAATTTGCAAAGGAGCATAAGCTTACATTTATCTGTATTAAGGACCTGCAGGCATACCGCCGTCTGCACGATAAGATAATTGTGCGTGAGGCTGATGCAAAGCTACCGACAAAATACGGTGAGTTCAGAATTTATGCTTATCGCAATACCGTAACAGGAAAATCACATACTGCACTTGTTAAAGGTGATGTATCGGGTGATGAGCCGGTTCTCTGCAGGGTACACTCTGAGTGTCTTACTGGAGATGTGTTCGGTTCAAACCGCTGCGACTGCGGTGAGCAGCTGGCAGAGGCTATGCGTAAAATCAACGAGGCAGGTTGTGGCGTTATAGTATATCTTCGTCAGGAGGGCAGAGGTATAGGGCTTATTAATAAGATAAAAGCTTACACTCTTCAGGAAAACGGTTACGATACGGTTGAGGCTAATGTTGAATTGGGATTTGCTCCTGACTTGCGTGATTACAGTGAGGGAGCACAAATTCTTCGTGACTTGGGTGCAGCAAAGCTCAGAATTATGACAAATAATCCTGAGAAGATTTCGGATCTTTCCGATTACGGAATTGAGATTGTTGAGCGTGTACCGATAAAGATACCGCCGAAGAAGGAGAACGAGTTTTATCTCAAAACAAAACAGAACAAAATGGGACATTTATTTAACTATTAATATAAAAGGAGGAATATAAAATGAATGTGTTTGAAGGGAATTTTTGCGGCGAAGGCTTGAAGATTGGTATTGTTGCATCAAGATTTAACGAGTTTATTACATCGAAGCTTATATCGGGTGCAGAGGACTGCTTAAAGCGTCACGGAGTCAAGGATGAGGATATTACTCTTGCATGGGTTCCGGGCGCGTTTGAGCTTCCACTGATGGCGAAAAAGATGGTGATGAATATGTCGTTTGATGCAGTTATCTGTCTTGGTGCGGTAATAAGAGGTGCAACAACCCATTATGAAATGGTTTGTAACGAGGCAACAAAGGGTATTGCTCAGGTGTCGTTGAATTCAGGAATACCGGTGCTTTTCGGCTTGCTTACAACCGATACTATTGAGCAGGCAATAGAGCGTGCAGGCACAAAGGCAGGTAATAAGGGTTATGACTGTGCTATGTCTGCTTTGGAGATGGCAAACGCTTTTAAAGCAATTTCAAAGCTGGACTGATATTTATGAATAAGAAAATATTAAATGTTTTGAACACGACTGCAGGTCAGTTGATATTTGCGCTTCTTGCGGGCAGTGCATATTTTATGGTTTTGTTAAAGGTGATAATAAGCTGGTCAAGCGGACAGTCGCTGCTTGCGATATGGTTCGCACCGCTTATAGTCTGCGGAGCGGCACTTGTTATAATAAAGCTTATGAAGCAGGCTCGTGAGAACGGGAACGAAAAGAGTATTTTAACTGTTTTCTGGCTTCATCTGATTCTGTTCGTTATAGGAATAATTACCGTAATTGCATTATAAAAAATTCCGCTCGCAAATTCAGTGAGCGGAATTTTTTTTGCTATTTTCTGAGTCTGAATTTACCTCTGCGGCGTGAACCGCCGTATAAAAATCCACCAAGTGATGAGCCGCGTCTGCGACGTGTGCCGGAGTAGAATAGCTTGTTACCTATTGAACCGGCGCTGCGTTTCGGCTGTATTCTATGTAGAATGTTTGCAATACTGTCAATTCTTACTGTTGTATTTGTTTTTGTGGTTTGATTTGACAGAACCTTTGTAAAATCTACAGAGTGTTTGTT
>CAYMCT010000114.1:0-5312 GCA_964389075.1 uncultured Lachnospiraceae bacterium | reverse complement strand
TTTGGGCTTTGCCCAAAAATATACTTATATTATATATATACCACAAAATAACGAAAAATAACAAAAACTTTTACGTCATTTTGCACAAACTTTTAGTGTGTATTTATACTTATTGCACACAAAGAAAAGAGCGTGTCTCTTTTCAGTGAAAATCACTTTTGAGACACGCTCATAAAATCTGTTTTTTACTTAACCTGACAAGTAATCTCGTTGCCTATTGTATCTGTAAATGTATATGAATATTCAGTGCTGACAAAGTCAACCCCTGCATCTTTCATTCCCTGTGCAACGATTTCTGCCCACTTAGTAGCTGCCGCATATGATGAATGGAGAGTATCTCCGCCAACAGTTGTGAGGTTGTATGTGTTTGTAACCTCGCTTGTTGAAACATTGATTGTAACAGGCTTCATTTCTGCTGTCCAGAGATATACCTCGTAATCTGTTGTCGGCATTGCAAGTCTTTCACCTGCTTCAACCTCTGTTAAAGTTACAGCTTCAAGAGCACCGTTTTCGTCCTTATCAGCTGAATAGAGAACCCCTGTATCTGCCGCAGTATGGCTGATACCTGTACCTATCATAAACTCATAGCTGAGCTTAGCAAGGTCAACAAATATTACATCATCATACTTAGCCTGCATAGCCGCTGCTACATCATTCATTGTTGATGCGTACTGTACACCTACCTTATAGTCATGTGCCGATGCGTTAGGTGAAACAAGTACCGGAATAATACCCTTAGCTTCACACTGCTCAACCATTGATACTACTGAATTATACAATTCTTCACGAGTTGAATTTGCTCTGTCATTATAACCGGACTCGATTATAAAATAGTCACCCGGCTGTGCCATTGCCATAACACCGGGAACTGCTGATGTAAGCAATCCAACAGCCCATGCACCGCTGTTAGCAAGGTTAACAACCTCTACATCGTCTGTAAAGAAGTTATTTAACACCTGACCCCAGCCTGTTCTTGCACCGCCTACTTCTGTACCTTCAGCATATGTGCCATAGTAGTTAGCTACAAGTGAGTCACCCGTAACATATACCTTCTTTGTTCTGTTGACATTTGACGGAGCCTTTACAAGCTGCACCCATGTGATTGAGCCATTGCCGCCAAGGTCGCTTGTTGTAACTGTGATTGAACCGCATTCTATAACTGCATCGTTAATTGTATACTCAGCACCTTCTGAGATTCCTCTGCCCTCACCGTACTGGTCTACGTTGTTACCAACCATATAACCGTTTACGTTAATGTCAGCTCGCTTTGTATCGCCCTTCTTGAATGTGATGTTGTACATTCCGTCTGCAAAGCTGTCAGCAAATGCTGTACCGAGTGTTACGCTCTCATATTTATAAACAGGAGCTATTTCATAGCTGTCTGCACCTGTGGTATCAACAGTTGTCGGAACCTCTGCAACAGTAGTCTGTGCAACCACCTTACCGTCCTTTGCTGTTGTTACCATATAACCGATTATATTATCGCTTGCGATTAGGTCTGATGCGTCAACTGCTGTTTCGTCACCTGTCGCCTCACCTGTAAGGAAGTAGTTTTTAATTGTAACTGTTTTCGAGTCTGATAATGATGAATCACCAACTGAAACTGTTACTTCAATCTCTACCTCACCAACTGCTTTTGCGGTTGCAATACCTGTTGTTTCATCGATTGAAACTATATTATCGTCTGCTGAAACATACGTAACTGTAACTGCATCTGTTATGTCAACACCAAACTGATCCTTTACATCTGATACTGAATATGTTGTATCCTGACCATTTGAGAAAGCTGATGCACCGTTGAATGTGAATGATTCAACACTCGCCTTTGCGATTGTGAGTTCCTTTGAACCCTCAACGCCTGCTGATTCAATAGTCGCAGTAAGAGTAGCTGTACCCCCCTGTGCATCTTCTGCTACAGTAACAACACCGTTTTCGTCAACAGTAACACCTTCAACGCCTGTTACTGACCATGTCGGAGCAGCATCAAGACCTGAATCGAATGTAAATTCTGCCGACTGACCGCCCGGAATAATTGAAACGCCGTCAGCACCGATAATGTCACCTGATACTATTCTTCTTACGAGAACATAGTCAAGGTTATCTGATGCACCATTTGTACCAAAACCTCTTAATGTAAGGTTGTCACCCTCATTAAAAAGACCTGTTTTTGCAATATATAAACCGTACTGGTCGTTGTTGTAAGATTTATCGCCTACCAGTGAGTTGTACATAAATGCAGTACCGTCATCAACAGCAGTAGCCGCTGCAGCAAGCTCTGCATTCTGATAAATTGCAAAACCTCTGTTTTTAGGTCCGCCTGTTATTACTACCTGATAATAGCCTGTTGCAGGAACCTCGTAGAACGATACAGTTGATGATGTGTAACACATCTTACCGCCTGATGCAACGTTTCTGCCGGTTGCGGTACCCGTAGCAGTTACGCCGAATATATCTTCCCATTCGCTATAAAAATCAGCGTTAGGTGATTCTGCAACTGTATATGCTACCGTCGTATTCTCTGCCAATGTTACAGTCTGCATTAACACACTGTTTACAGGGGTAGCCGAATTATTAAGAGTTGTTGCCTCAGCATCCTCCGTATAATCGTTACCAACGGCATATATTACACCATCTGCATCTGTTACATAGTTGTTGCTTATAAATGTATATGTATCACCTATGTAGTATCCACCGCCAATTTCAACTGTTATGTCTGCTATTTTTGCTTCATTTGTTGAATATGAAGCTGTTATAGCTGAAACTGCTGCAGCTTGTTCTGTATACACAACAAATATTACATTCGCTCCGCCTGATAGAACGGTATAGCTTTCAACTTCAGGTGTAGTATATCTGTAATCAGATGTTTCGATCTTTTCTTCAAATATAAGATCGGTCGGCAAAATTTCCGAACCTACAAGTACATCGTTTATAATGTATCCGTCAGCAATTTCATTATTATTCGAATCAATATATTTAACCGCAACGTCTACAAGCTCAACCGAACCTACTGCAACGGTTACGGTTCTTCTTAAAACAACACCGTCTGAACTTGTTGCAACGATTGAAATATCAGTTTTACCGTTTGAAACACCTGCTACAGAAACGACGCCGCCATCTTCTGATACAGTTGCAACAGCTTCATCAGCTGATGAAACTTCTATCGATTCTGCATCAGTGATTTCAGCAATAGTAATTGTTTCATTAAGACCAACGCTTGTCACTTCATCTTCACTTGAGAACGACACTGTCGGACCATCAAGTGTAGCAAGAGTGAAATTGTCAATGCTTATCGGATTTGTGTGTCTGCTTGTTACAAAATACAACTGTCCTACATTAGTAGCTGTCGATTGCATTGCAACAGCTTCTCCGCTTGCAACAACCACATCGCTTCCCAGCGCTGTTATAGTGTAATCAAAAGTACTGTCAGCAAAATTCAATATTGCATTTACGGTATACCAGCCTGTAAGTGCTCTGTATGGAGCTGGCACAGTTGTATCCTCTCCGTTAAGTTTAACCATTGCATCACTTACATACTGCGTGTTAACGAACGAAAATGTCATAATCGAATTTTCGCTTGAATCTCTCAATGCAAAATAATGATCCATATCCTTTGCATAACCAAAGTTTCCTGCATTAAAATCAAATTCAACTGAAGCATAATCAGCGTCACCAGTGTTTTGTTCAAACGTTATTGTTCTGTTTCGACCACCACCTGATGCACCAGTAACTATCAATGCACCATTTGCAGTGTCTATTCCTGAATTACCGCTTCCTGTCCAATAACTGCCAACTGTTGCTGTATCGTCAAAATTTTCTGTAAACACATTTTCTTCAGCACTTACAGGAACAGCAAGCATTGATGCCGTTATTGCAATCGAAGCTACAACAGCAAGTAATCTCTTTGATGTTTTCATAAAAAATCATCCTCTCTGATATATTTTATGGAACACAAAAAACACATATGTTCCCCATATTTTATATTATTATATCGCATTTTGCAATTCTTTTCAATAAGAAAAACAGAGTTGTTTTTTACTGATTTTTAAACAACTCTGTTATATTTTAATATGCCATATCTATATAGCATGAAACGATTTTTGCCGCTTCTGCTCTCGTTGTGTTGCCCTGCGGTACTATTATATTATCGTCCCTGCCGTTGATAAGCTCTGTATCAACAGCCCATGCCATAGACTTCTCTGCCCAGTCTGATATTTTCGCGTAATCATCAAAGCACTTTACGGTGTCAGACGATGTAGTATAAGCCTTTTCTTCAAGCTGTGCCAATCTGTACATAACAGCTACAAGCTGTTCACGTGTTATTGCGTCGTCTGTACCGAATTCTGTTTCGGAATAGCCTTCAATTATTCCGTTTTCACTTGCCCATGCAATGTATTTTGCCGATTCGTCAGCCTTGTCAACATCTTCAAAGTCTATTGTATAATCCATATCAGCTCCAACATAATAATCATACATTTTGCCTATAACTTCGACAAACTCGCCTCTTGTGATGTTACTGTCAGGCTCAAATGCTGTTTCACTTCTGCCGTCAAATATATCTGAAACATCATAAAAATAGTCCATATACCATGCTTCGTGGTCTATATCTTCATATATGTTTCCAATGATTTTGTAGATGCTATACACTGTTTCTTTTGCGGTTTCCTCACTGAATATACTGTTAAGCTCACATCTCTCCATTGCTTCATTGAAGCTGATACGAACTCCCCCCGCAGAAAGCAGCATATATTTATCCAACGCAGTTTTGTAATTAATTTCAGACTCCGCTAAGATACCAAGTGAAGCCGCACCCGATACAGAATATGCAAGATAATACATCGGTGCACTGAACGTGTGCGGAACAACAGTCCATATCTCCTGTGCCTCCTCCGGCAAGCACTCAAAGCCGTAATACTTACTTATACACTCCGCCGCAAGCTTATTTATTTTTTCAACAGTTAAATTATCCGATTCGTACACCTTTGTCTGAAACTCATGCATTAACATTCCATCTATCACAGCCGAAACAGTTGTTGCAAGCTGCATAATTCGCTCCTCTGACGCATTTCTGCCGAAAAGCTTACCGTAATACGGCATTGACAGCATTTCAAGACCTTGCGAATGTACCTCTGCCGTATCTATAACTATAATATTATTAAGTTTATATTCGGTATCATAATTTGACGGGTCATTAAGCAAAGCAGAATAATGTCCACTCTCATGTACAAGCGTTTTTAGCGGCTCAGCACCGTCTGTTTCATAGCTCACATACGGCGACATAAAAATATACGGTGCTTTAATCTTATCAATATATA
>CAYMCT010000113.1:0-5328 GCA_964389075.1 uncultured Lachnospiraceae bacterium | reverse complement strand
GTATCAGAACATACGAAACATCAACACGTAATACATTTGATATAAGTGCAATACCTGTAACACAGTCACTTACACATCTTCCTATTATTGCAGACCCGAGCCATGCGACAGGTAACTACAAATATGTTGCGCCGGTTGCAAGAGCAGCGGTAGCAGCAGGTGCAGACGGTCTGATGGTAGAGGTTCACGATTGTCCTGAATGTGCTGCGTCCGATGGTCCGCAGTCGTTGAAGCCGGACAAGTTCGCAACACTTATGCAGGAGCTTGGTAAGCTTGCTGAAGTTGTTGGCAAGGAGCTGTAAAAATGCTTGGATATTTAGGCCCGAAAGGGACGTTTTCGCAGCAAGCGGCGATTGCGTGGTCGGAAGGCAAGGAAGAACTCAGGGAATACCCCACAATTGCCGGTGCAATACGTGCAGTTAATTTAGGCGAGATAGAAAAATGCATTGTCCCGATTGAAAACAGTCTTAACGGCAGTGTTACAATGACTCTTGATACTCTTGCATTTGATGCAGATGTATATATTATAGATGAATACATTTTGCATATAACGCAGAATTTGCTTGTTAAATCGGGTGTAAAAAAAGAGGATATTAAAACTATCATTTCGCATCCGCAAGCGTTGGGGCAATGTTCAAAAATGCTTGAAGCTGAATTTGCGGGCGTTGAAATCAAGGCAGCATCGTCTACTGCAAATGCTGCACGGGAGGCAGCAGAGAGCGACGGCAGTGTTGCTGCAATTACTCCGGCAACTGCCGCTGAACTGTATAACCTTGAGATTTTATGTCCTGCGTGTAATGATGATATAAATAACTATACACGGTTTGCGGTTATAAGCAAAACCAGGAATATGTCAGTAACTGACCACGATAAAACATCTGTAGTGTTTTCCACAGAACACGTTCCGGGCAGTCTTTATAAAGCGATTGGCCTTTTGGGAAATGAAAAAATCAATATGCTTAAGATTGAGTCAAGGCCGATGAAAAATGAGTTAGGTAAATATGTGTTTTTTATCGACATCGAAGGAAATGTGGATGATGCAAAGATATATTTTGCGTTAGATAAAGTTAAGCAGCATTCTTTGTTTTTTAAGTTTCTGGGAAGCTATAAATATTAATAAAAAAAGCCCTTGAATATTCAAGGAGCTTTTTTTAAATATGAATATAGCAATGTATTACAAACATGCTATAATTATTATACATCTTTTTCGATGATTTTTCAAGAGGAAAAATTTAAAAAATAGAAAAAATTTTTGGAAATGAAAATAAATGTGCAAAATGAACAAAAACATCGAATTATTCAGGTGCTTGCAAGGGGAGAAAGTATAAAAAGTGAACAAATTTTAAACTTTTAAAAAAGAATGGTGACAAAACACCAAAACTATGATATAATTATACTATATATAGTATAAAAGGGAGCGCGTATAGTGTGAAGAAATATAGAGTATTAGCAACAGCACTTATTGCTGCGTTTGCTGTTCAGACAACTGTAATGGCGGCAACTGTTGCACTGCAGTCAGATAATGCAAGTGTTTCATATACATACTCAATAGAAGAAGAGGCAGTTCTGGATGCCGATAAGTTGTTTGTAAAGCCGGACGGGTTTCCCGACGGGGAAAGTATTACTGACACCTTGGTTATAACAAATAAAACACAAGATGAAGGTGTAATAGAAATATCCTTAAGATTGTCTGCAAATCCGGTATCAGACACATGGTTGTATTCACCGCTTGACTATTATAGCTTTGTTATAAGCGATGAATCGGGCAATGTTTTGTATGATTCTGCTGATGCGGAATTATCAGATGTAAGTGATGAGAGCAAGGATATAATACTTGGTACTTTTAATGATAAGTCTGATTCGGATACAAAGACATATAAAATTGAGTATATGGTTTCAGAAAAGGGAGCTGCTAACCTGTCGAAAGAGGACGTTGCAGATTTAACATTCTCGTTAGTAGCCAATGAAATAGCTGAAAAGCAGGTGCAGGAGTTGCCTACTGCAAAACCAAAGTTTGAAATAACAACACCGGTTGAATCTGAAAAAGTTATACTGACAGAAAAGTCTGACTCAACAGAACAGCCTGAGGTAACCGAAGCTCCGGCAGCAACCGAAGCTCCGGTAAAAGAGAAAAAGCTTGTATGCGGTACAGATATTGATGCAGGAAGATATGTTGTTACGGGTAACGGAATTGTTAAGGTTGAATCGAAAACCGGAACGCTGGAAAGTGAGGCTATGCTTAATGACGGCACTGTTGAGGGCATAGACGGAGAAGAGTCAACAATAATAACAGTTTCAGACGGAGATGTTGTAACTTTGTTGCCGCTTGAAGGACAAGAAAAGGCATCTGTTGCTTTGGAAAAAACTAACAGCGGTTCAAGTGCTGCAAATACAACAAGAACATCGGACGGAAAAACGACGAGCGATAAAACAAACCCAAAAACTGGCGATACGAGCACTGTTGCGGTATGTGTGGTAATGGTACTTGCAGTTGCCGGAATTTCGGTTCTTGAACTATTAAAGAGAAAAAGAGTAAAGTAAATAACGAAAGGATTTGAAACAGTGAAACGAAAACATACACTGCTCCAAATCCTTTTTCTTTGTATTTTTATTATATGTGGCATTTATCTGATAAACAGCTGCAATAAAAGAAATCAAACGGAAAAGGATTATGATTCTATCAGAGAGGTTGTTGAAGAACCAACCCGGGACAGTATTGTTCAAACATATCCGGAACCGGATGAAGAACGATACGAATCAAACGGTATGCTGTCGAGATATTATGAATTGTACACGCAGAATACCGATATGGCGGGTTGGATAAAAATAGATGATACAGATATAAACTATCCGGTTATGTACAATTCCGAAAGCAATGCATATTATCTGCACAGGAATTTTTATAAACAAACCAATTCCAACGGGATTCCGTTTATGGATTATCAGTGCACTCCGAATGAGTTTACGGATAATGTGATAATATACGCTCACAATCTTCGGAACGGTACGATGTTCCATGATTTGTTGGAATACAAATCAAAGGCTTTTTGGGAAACACATCCGCGAATAAAGTATGATACGATGTATAATCGATGTGAGTATGAAATATTTGCTGTATTTCGTACATCTGTAGGTTCGGGGAATGAATTTAAGTATTATGAATTTATAAACGCCAATTCGAAAGATGAATTTGATGCGTATGTAAGTGCTTGCATTGAAAACAGTTTGTATAATACAGATATAATACCGGAATACGGTGAAACTCTGCTGACGCTTTCTACATGCTCGTATAACGCAGATAATGAACGGTTTGTGGTGGTAGGCAGACAAGTAGCCAGAAAATGAAAAATCAGTGTCCGCAAAAATTTTGTCGGACGCTTTTTTTGTGTTCGACAAAACCTCTTCTTTTTCTGCAAAGGAGATTATTTCGCAGACGCAGAAATATATAAATAGAAAATATGCAGAATGGAGGCTGTTTATGGAAATTACATTAATACCGAAGCACCGTATGGTGGTCGTGCGTATCAGCGGTGAAATTGATCATCATATAGCAGGTAATGTTCGTAGCTTGTTAGAAAAAGAAATCAAAAGAAGTGGTGCAATTAATATTGCTTTTGATTTTGGACGTGTTACCTTTATGGATTCGTCAGGGATAGGTATGATATTGGGCAGATATAAAACGGTAAAAAGTCTTGGCGGAAATATTATTATATATGATGTGTCTGAGCAGGTGCTGCGGCTGTTGAAAATGGCAGGTATCCAAAACTTGGTTATAGTAAGCGATACATTACAAAAAGGAATTACGGAAATGAAATTACGTGTAAAGAGAGGCGAATGAAAATGAAAAATAATATTAAACTTGAAATACCGGCACGCTCGGAGAATGAAAAACTCGCAAGAACAATCTGTGCAGCTTTTGTTTTGGAACTGGATCCTACTATAGAGGAGATGTCAGAAGTAAAAACTGCAATTTCTGAGGCGGTAACAAACTCAATCATTCATGCATATGATTGTAAAGATGGCAAAATTGAAATTGTTGCCAAAATAGACGGCAATGAGGTTACATACAGAATCAGAGATTTCGGATGTGGTATTGAAAATATTGAAAAAGCAAGGGAGCCGTTATATACAGGTAAATCAGAAACCGAACGTTCGGGAATGGGATTTTCAATAATGGAGGCTTTTATGGATGAGCTTAAAGTAGAAAGTATTGTAGGGGAAGGTACAACTATAATAATGAAGAAAAGGTTTTCGTGTAATGAAAAGCAATGAGGAATTGCTTGAAAGACTCAGTATGGGGGATGAGCGTGCTGCAGACGAGCTTGTCGAAAACAATATGGGACTTGTATACAGTATAGTGAGGAGATATGCGAATAGAAGATATGAAATTGAAGACTTAAATCAGATTGGTGCAATAGGTCTTATAAAAGCCGTAAAAAAATTTGATATTTCGTTCGGTGTTAAGTTCTCAACTTATGCTGTGCCAATGATAACGGGAGAGATAAAAAGATTTCTCAGAGATGATGGAGCAATAAAGGTAAGCAGATCAATCAAAGAAACAGCTATAAAGGCAAGACGTGCAGAAGAATTGTTAAGAAAACGTTTAGATCGAAATCCTACAATCAGTGAGATTTCTGAAGAATGCGGTATAGAAGAAAGTGAAATTGCAGAATCTTTTGAGGCAACTATTACTCCTGAATCACTGCAGGGCATATATAACGAGGGTGAGAATAATGATAAAGGAATCAGTTTAATAGAAAAGATAGCTGCAGATAGCGGTGAAGAAAAGATAGTTGACCGGATGTTTATTGAAGAAGTTCTGAAAGAATTAAGTGAGAGGGAATACACAATAATAGTAATGAGGTATTTCAGAGGTAAAACACAGAGTGATATAGCGAAAGTCATAGGTGTTTCACAAGTGCAGGTATCAAGAATCGAAAAAAAGGCAATAGAACGAATAAGAGAAAGTGTAAAACTATAATTATTTGACAAAATGCCAATCTGATGTGTAGAAATATACAAACGACTACAACAAAATACACAAAAGATAAAAAAAACAAAAAAAGATGTTGACAAGGGAGAAAAAGTGTGGTATCATTTAATAGTTGTCGTTGACAACGATTGTACATTGAAAAATGAACAGAGTGTGAGTTCTTGAAAGTGTGAAAACACTAACAATTACTTGAGTTTTTTACAAACAAAAAATTCGGAAAAGAATTCTTAGCAGATTTACTAAGTCAGCGAGAATGAGTTAATCAGACTTAATTAAACTATATATATATATAAGTTTTTTAAGGAACTGTGAGAAGGCTGGTTTGAGATTATGTG
>CAYMCT010000112.1:0-5341 GCA_964389075.1 uncultured Lachnospiraceae bacterium | reverse complement strand
GGTAGCATAGCACTTATGCTACCTCTTTTAAATTGTCTGTATTTTTTCGCTTTTGATATGCAAATATATGTAGTATTCTGTTTCTGAATCGTCTAAAATTACGGTATCCGTATGCCAAATAATATTTTTTATTATGAAAACCCCCGGATTGTCCGGGGGCATAATACAAGAATGAGTCCGGTGCAATACCGAACTCATTCACTATCAAGTTAATATTTAATTTATTCATATAGCGGATGGATATTTTACAATACCTTATTAAGAAAATCCTGTGTTCTCGGATGTTGTGGATTATTGAAGATTTCTTCAGGTGTACCCTCCTCAACAATAACGCCCTCGTCGATGAATATAACACGGTCAGCAACCTCTCTTGCGAAGCCCATCTCGTGAGTTACACAGATCATTGTCATACCCTCGCTTGCAAGCTCCTTCATAACAGCAAGAACCTCGCCAACCATTTCCGGATCGAGTGCAGATGTCGGCTCGTCAAAGAGCATCACATCAGGGTGCATACAAAGCGCACGGGCAATTGCCACTCTCTGTTTCTGACCTCCTGAAAGCTGCGACGGATAACTTTCCGCCTTATCGGCAAGACCTACCTTTTCGAGCAAACGCATACCTTCGGCACGTGCCTCCTCCTTGGTTGCCTTTTTAAGCTCAACCGGTGCAAGCATAAGATTTTCAATAACATTAAGATTATTGAAAAGGTTAAATAACTGGAATACCATTCCGATATTCTCACGCACCTTGTTAATATTAATCTTCTTATCATCAATATGGAAGCCATCAACGATAATCTCGCCGCCTGTTATGGTTTCCAGTCTGTTAAGGCATCTCAAAAATGTAGATTTTCCGCTACCTGACGGGCCAAGAATAACAACAACCTCACCCTCGCAGATGTCGGTTGAAATATCCTTGAGAACCTCAAGATTTTTGAACTTTTTATTAAGATGCGATACGTGTATTTTCACATTCTGTTTATTTACGGTCACGGTCTAATCTCCTTTCCAAAGCCTTGGCTACCTGCTGAAGGGTCAGTATAACTACAAGATACATAACCGCAACAATAATCCATACCTGAAAAGACTTGAATGTAATCGCAATAACGTTCTGAGCCTTGTTTACAAGCTCAGGGAATCCGATAACTGACAGGATAGACGTGTCTTTTAATGTGATAATAAGTTGGTTTACAATACTCGGAATCATATTCTTAATCGCCTGCGGAAGAACCACCTTGAACATTGATCTCCAGTAAGTAAGACCAAGACTGCGTGCAGCCTCCATCTGACCCGGATCAATCGCCTGAATACCGGCTCTTATAATTTCTGACATATACGCACCGCAGTTCAGCGCAAGACAGATAGTACCCGCCTGTAAAGCAGAGAATGTGGTTGATAATCCGAATATATTTTTCAGTCCGTACGGAACGCCGTAGAATACAAAGAATGCAAGTACAATCATAGGCACGCCTCTTATGAGGTTTACATAGATTGCCGAAATGATATTGCACACCTTGTTCTCTACTACACTTGACAATCCGAAGATAACACCAAGTATACACCCGAAGAACAAGCCCAAGAGTGCAAGCAGAAGGGTCTGACCCATAGCCATTAATAGCAGCGAACCGTATGTGTCTATAATCTGACTCATAAAAAATCTCCTATGTAATTTTTATAAGGCATCGGGATTGCCAATGCCTTACAGTTTAATCATAATTATTCGCCGAGATATGTTGCGATAATCTCGTCGTACTTACCGTTTTCCCTGATGTTGGCAAGACCTGCATTGAAGAGGTCAAGAAGCTCCTGGTTATCGGCATTGAATATAGCCATACCGTACTGAGCCGGATCATTTTCTGTACCGTCAACGAACTTCATATCAAGTTCGCCTGCCTTGATGTTATACTTAAGGATCGGAGTATCGTCAATACAAGCGTCAACCTGACCGCCCATTACAGCCTGATACATATCAGGTGAAGTTGAGAATGTAACAACCTCAAAGCCATACTCATCCTTAATGCTCTCTGCATATGTGTTACTCATTGTACCGTTCTTTACAGCAACCTTCTTGCCGTCAAGTGCGTCGAAGCCTGCAATATCTGAATCAGCGGCAACAGCCATACCCTGTGTTGCATCATAGTAGCCGTCTGAGAAAATCCAGCCCGACTCTTTTCTCTCGTCAGTGATTGAAGCACCTGCGATCATACCGTCAGCCTGACCTGCCTGACAAGCAGCGATAGCTGCATCCCAACCCACATACTGAAGATCGTATGTGAATCCCTGATCCTCTGCAACAGCTGCAAGGATATCCATATCAATACCTACAATGTTACCCTCAGCATCCTGGAACTCAAACGGGCTGAAACCTTTATCTGTAGCTATAGCGAAATGCTTGCCACCGTCAACTGTTTCATCAGCTGCATTGTTTGCACAGCCTGATGCACAAACCAAAAGTCCAAGTGCCAATACCAATGATAATAATTTCTTCATAATCTCTTACCTCACTTAAATTTTTTTGTATTATTTTACATACACTAATTATTGTAACAGATTTCCGAAAAAAAAGCAAGTGTTTTTTAGAATAATACTCATTAGATATTGAATTATTTGCATAATTGTGTTACAATACCTTATATAATAAATTTATGAGGTACTTAAATGGTTGCAATTATAGACTACGGTGCAGGCAATCTGCACAGCGTAAAAAATGCGCTTGACTTTCTTGGCGTTGAATCCGAAATAACAAGCGATAAGAACAAAATAGACAGTGCCAGCCACGTTATACTCCCCGGAGTAGGTGCATTTGGCGATGCAATGAAATGTCTTGAGAAAAGCGGGCTCACCGAAACCGTAAAAAAAGCGGCAGACGGAACACGTCCGTTTCTGGGCGTATGCCTGGGACTGCATATGCTCTTTGAAGAAAGCGAAGAAACTCCCGGCATAAAGGGACTTGGAATATTCAGGGGCAAGGTTGTGAAAATCCCCGACACAGGTCTGAAAATCCCGCATATGGGCTGGAATAACATATCTCTTGCAAAGGAGAGCCGCATTTTACCGGCGGATAATCCATTCGTGTATTTTGTTCATTCGTATTACATAGAACCCACAGACAGTGGCATAGTATCAGCTTACACAGAATACGGCACAAGGCTTGCCGTAGCTGTTGAAAGCGGAAATATTTTTGCAGTTCAGTTCCACCCCGAAAAGAGTGGTGATGCGGGAATGAACATACTAAAAAAGTTTTTGAGTCTGTAACGGAGGATATTATATATGTCTGCAAAGAGAATAATCCCCTGCCTTGACGTGAAGAACGGCAGAGTAGTAAAGGGTGTTAATTTTGTAAATCTTATAGATGCAGGCGACCCGGTAGAGTGTGCCGCTGTATACGATAAAGCCGGTGCGGACGAGCTTGTGTTTCTTGATATAACCGCATCATCAGATGCGCGAAGCACAGTTGTTGATATGGTTGAAGCGGTTGCAAAGAGAGTGTTTATACCGTTCACTGTAGGCGGCGGAATACGCACAGTTGAGGATTTCAGAACAATCCTTAATGCAGGTGCTGACAAGGTAAGCGTAAACAGTGCTGCAATAAAAAACCCCGAGCTTATCCGTGAGGCGGCTGAAAAGTTCGGTTCGCAATGCGTTGTATGTGCAATAGACGCAAAACGACGCGAGGACAGTAACGGCTGGGAGGTATATCTTAACGGTGGACGAGTAAATACAGGCATAGATGCACTCGAGTGGGCAAAGCAGGCAGAAAAACTCGGTGCAGGCGAAATACTTCTTACAAGTATGGACTGTGACGGCACGAAGGCAGGCTACGACTTAGAGCTTACAAGAGCTGTATCAGAGAGCGTAAAAATCCCTGTTATCGCTTCGGGCGGTGCAGGCACAATGGAGCATTTTCTTGATGCGTTCCGTGACGGAAAGGCAGATGCCGTGCTTGCGGCGAGCCTGTTCCACTTTAAAGAAATAGAAATATGTGATTTGAAGAGGTATCTTGCCAAAAACGGCGAGAGTGTACGTTTATAAGGAGAAAAGAAATGGCAAGGAACGACTTAAACAAGCAAGGTGGAATACTTGAGCACGGTTCGTTTTCGTTTGAAAACTCAAAACTGTATATAACTGCGCTCATACTCCTCTTTCACGTGCTTCCGCTTGCGTTCATAGGTAGCGGCGAAATGGGCAGGGCTGTTCTTAACACATACGGTATGATTATGTTTAATCCGCTTATTATAGTAATATTAATGATTATATATGGAATCAAGGTCGGCTTCAATTTCAAGATGCCGCTTCTGTGTATACTGCTTTCAACAGCCTCTGTGCCGATGTATTACGAATTTGCAAACGATGTTTCGCAGGGAGTTCTGTACTATCCACTGATATCCACAACGATTTCGCTTATATTATATTCAGTGTGTACGTTCATATCGCTCTGTGTGGGAGCCTTGATAAAAAGGGCAATGTCGTAAAACGGAAAAGAAAAACGGGTTATTACCACAAGGATACTATGATATTTTGAATATGGTAAGAAAAATGGTCACTCGCTCAAACAGCGATGTGACCATTTTGTCTACAATCTAAAACCGCTCCGTTTCGGAGCGGTTTAATAATCTTTTCACAAGCCGGAAATCAATCCTCAACCTTGATAACTTCCTTACCCTTGTACTGTCCGCAAGTAGGACAAACTCTGTGAGGCATCTTAAGTTCGTGGCACTGTGGGCACTCTACCAGGTTTGGTACTTCGAGCTTCCAGTTAGCACGTCTTTTATCTCTTCTGGCTTTTGAAGTTTTATTCTTAGGTACTGCCATGATTACACCTCCAATTAAAATAACAACACTCTAAATTTCCTCAGCGGTGATTATTCCTCACCTTTTTGCTGATTAAGTATATCTGCTAATGCCTGCCATCTTGGGTCAATATACTCATTATCACAATCACAGTCGTTCTCGTTAAGGTTTGTACCGCATTTCGGGCATAACCCCATACAATCTTCACTGCACAGATATCTGCCTGAAATATTCATAAGAAATCTGTCTACAACAATTTCGTCAATCTCTATCTCGTGACCGTCAAAAAGAATCATATCTTCGTCATGGTCCTCATCGCCCTCAGAACGTCTTAACAGCTCGTGAATTTCAAAATCCACATCTGCTTCGATTTCTTTAAGGCAACGGGCACACTCAGTCAACATTCTTCCATTTGCTGTTGCCGCCAGAGTAAGCGACTGACCGTTATTATATATTTCACCCGTGATGTGAAGCGGCTCTTTGAATTTATAGGTTTCGCCCAGGAACTCGGCACTGCAAAGCTCAATGTTATCATCAAGCTCAACCCTTGC
>CAYMCT010000111.1:0-5382 GCA_964389075.1 uncultured Lachnospiraceae bacterium | reverse complement strand
TTTTACTCTAACGAATATTCTCAATCCAATTTGATTTCAATATATCAGCCTGCGTTTTTAACAAAACACAAAAATTGGATTGATAACTATTCAAATAAAATAGAATAGCAAATAAAGATATTTCTGAAAATATCCTAAAAAATTTATTCAAGTAAAATATGTGGTGACTACATTATACCACTTTTGAAATTTAACGTCAATATATTGTTTAAATTTTTTCTGTAAATTACATATAATATTTTCGAAGGCGGATAATATTAATAGTAGTTTGCATACTATAATTGAATAACTAAAAGGAGATTTTTATACTATGAAAAAAATATTATCAGTTATTATGATTTTAATGTTGTCAACAACAGTTATGACAGGCTGTTCATCACAACAAAACCAGACACCTACACAAGCTCCGGAACAAACACAACAAAACCAGACATCAACACAAGTTCCGGGACAAACATCACAAAATCACACTCAAAATGCCGTAGATACATCAAATTTTATTGGTGAGGAAAAAGCGAAGGAAATAGCATTACAGAGAGCCGGTATAACTCCGGAAAATGTTGTTTTTGATAAAGTAGAGCTTGACTACGATGATGGAATATGGGAGTATGAGGTGGAGTTCAGACAGGACAGAAACGAATACGATGTTCATATCAAAGCAGAAGATGGAACGGTTATTTCATTTGAAACAGATTATGATGATTGATAGCTTTGCATAGAACAAAAAAACGGAAGCCGCTGCTTCCGTTTTTTATCGCCCCAACAAATTTATTATATCACATAACTATATGTGTTGTAAATAAAAATTTTTTAAATTACTTAAATTTCTGTTTTTTATACAAAAACAGAAGCTATTGTTTTCATAATTTGTCAATTGAAAAATAGGTAAAAGTCTGCTATACTATAATTAAAGAAAGGGAGGTACAAGCCAATGAGAACCTAACCTGAGGACTTAAAAAATGAAGTAACAAAAGAAAGGAAAGACGATTTGAACAAGAACACGACGGTGTAACGTATAATATAGATGGGAAGACAGAGTACCGAAACAACAGGGCGTTCAAATCAAAAATAAAAAACTTCATAGAATAAGTCAAGAAACCAAACTTCACCTTTTGAAACAAAAGTGCATAAAAAACCAAGCAGTTCTCGCTAGAGAAAAGAAGAAAATGTGTTTTAGAAATGTGATGATGAGCAAAAGGTAGACTAACGAAAGAGAGGATAACCAAATGATGTTAGATATCAAGAGTGAACAGAAGTGACCCTTGGTTGCGAGGATTAAATGCAGTCAAGGGTCACTTCTTTTTTGCTTTTTTATTGTTTTGTTTCAATTCTAAAAACTTCAACCTTATCATCATAATAGGCAGTGATACCGTCTATGTATGATATAATTGCACTTACTTCCATGACAAACATACCCTCAGGCGTAACGTATGGCTCACCGTCCATAAGATTTTCATGTCCGTTTACAAGTAAGTGAGTTCTGCCCGCTTCGGCAATAATGTTATATTCACCGCTGTTAAGAGTCAGCTTCTTTTTATCCGGCGAATATTCAAATGTAAATTTATTAGGATGTTCAAGATTCAGTCGTTCAAGAATGCATATAACTGCACCCCAGATGCATCCGTTCTTGTTTACACTTCGTACGCTCCTTGTGTCAGGCTCCTGTCCATTTACAAGAATCTTGCAGTACGGTTCTTTTTCCGGCTCATATTTAACAGCGTCTGCCTCAGGTATCGCAGGAAATTCGTATGTTTCAGGTGTATCTGAATGAGCTTCATATATCACATCTGATATACAGCTTGTAAGCGTGCTTAAATCTGATGCGACACTTTCAAAGCATATTTTTGATTCAGGCAAACCTGTCATATGCGCAGTGAGTTCAATATTCCCCTGTATTTTTGTTGAACGTATAAACACACGGTTGGTACCGCATTCTGCGTAAACATACGGTTTATGTATAACACTCTCTTTGCCGAAACCATCAAAGCATCCGCTGTTGTATCCTCCTAAGAAAACGCCCTCTCCCTTTAAAGTAAAGTCTATTTTATCATAGCATAACGGACATATATTTCCGTTTTTATCTATCACTTCAATATCTATATATGCAACGTCGTTTCCGTCTGCATTCAAGCCGTTTGGCGAGGTATGCAGGTCTAATCTGATTTTTGACGGCTTACCTGCTGTACATATCTCATCAAAGGCAACCTTGTTACCGTCATAATCATATCCGTATGCAGTGATTTTTCCGTGCTGTGTAATATCCACGTTTTCAAACGGAAAAACAAATGTATTAACAGGCTTATCGCATACGCCCACGGTTTTTTCGTTTATTTCGAGCTCTATTTTTGCGATGTCGTAGCTGCCGAAAACATATACGGTTTTATGTTTGGGGTCACGGTATGAGATTTTGTCTGTTTCTTCCCAATAAGTGCCGTTAAAAATCTTTTTGCTGTATTTGTAATTAACTCCGTCGTTTAACGGATAATTCCAGTGTCCTGTTATTTTGACCTGCGGTTTTGGTGACTGCATTGTTTGAAAAACATAAAAATTCTGTTTTTTGTTTCTTACAGCGTCTACTCTTCCGCTCATTCGTCCGTTTTCGCTGTATGCCTGCCGTCCATGCTGTGCAGAGTCTGTCCAGCAAAGTGCGGCACAAGCGGTGTAAAGGTTCTTTTTTGATGCGCCGCCTATGCGGTCATTGAAGAATTCGCTGTATTCGTGTGCTGCTTTAAGTGCAAGGTCTTCGGAGGTAAGGTCATAAAAATCCATACCGGGTTGCTTTCTGCCGCCTTTACCGAGCCATTTGTTTTTGTAATCAAAATCCGGTGGCGAGAAGTCGTCCCATACACGTCGGGGAGCTTCTTCACGCAGATATTCTGTTTCCGTAATGGGTCCGTGTTCTGACAAAAATCTGGCTGCGTGACGGTTTAACATCGTACCAACGTATTCAGACTCGTTCACAACATCTTCTGTGTTAAGAGTACGGCAGCCCATAAACCGTCCGCCGTGCGGATCGAGCTTTTCTTTAAGCAAACGCATTTCACGCATATGAGCAAGGTTAATTGAATTGTTGCCTGCTTCCCAGAACAGTATTGACGGATTGTTTCTGAAATATATGATGACATCTCGCATCAGTTCAACACGTTGATCCCACTGTCTGCCAAAGTTTTCTTTTTCTTTGTCACCTGCGGGCTGAGTGCATACAATTCCGTGGCGGTCGAAAGACCGGATATCTGCAGGTGACGCAGCAACATGCATCCAACGTATGTGGTTTGCGTTACTTTCTTTTATAAGCATAGCATCAACGTCCTTGAGCCATTCGGGTGCGATACCTATTGCTGCCCATTCGTTTGTGGCACGCTGAGCATAACCTCTGAGCCATACGGGAATACCGTTTATAAGTAAGCCTTTATCTTTGCCATAACCGGTTTTTCTGAATCCCGTTTCAATAACTGTGCGGTCAACTTCGGCTCCGTTTGAAAACAGCGTAACTTCTACTCTGTAAAGTGCAGGGTTATTGATGCTCCAGAAATTCAGTAGAGTAGCCTCTGAAATTGCAGTTAACTCCGATACGCATACAGAATCGGTAATTGTATCTTTAACCATCGTTTCATCCTCAACGGGGATATAGTGTCCTTCAATTTCCGGATCACTGACGTATGCATCCTCAGGGGTTATCGAAAGCGGAATATGTATATTACCAGCAGACGCAATGGTTTGCTTTTGTGACGAGAAGCTTGTTATGTGTATACCGTTGAGGTCGGTAATTTTCACTTCAAGCCATACATCAGCGTCATTGTTGCTTTCATTTCGTATCTCTGCTTCGACTGATATTTTTGCACTGTTCTGTGTGAAATCTGTTGCATACACATAAACTCCCTTTGTCTGCAAATTGCTGTATAGAGGGAGTGTAAGATAAACTGACGGTTTAAAATGAATTTTGAGTGGTTTTGTAATTCCGCCGACTGATGGATTGAAATCGTTGCAGTTCCAGAAAAATCCTACTCCCTTGCACGCAGGATCAACCTCCTTTTCCTGCGGGAACAGATATGTTCCCGGTTCAACATCAGGCTTATTTGGTGTTTCTGCAATACAGAAATCAATCTCTCGGGTGGTTGTGTTATCTGTTGCGATTGCAATAAGATTAGGCTTATCGTAATTTATATGTTGAGTAATATCAAATCCAAAAGGAGCCACTCCGGCTTCGTAGTAGCCTGCTAAGCTTCCGTTCACATACAAATAACAGGTCTGGCGTATTCCTTCAAACTCAAGAATAACCTTTTGACCTGTATGCTCCAATGGAACAGTGAGATAGTTTCTGTAAAAAGCAACTGTTCGCTTCTGACCGCTGCCTGCATCCCTGATTCTGTTCCGGAACAAGTCCGAATCGTTAAAGGTATGCGGAAATGTGACGTCCTGCCAGCCGTTTTATATATATTCAGGTTCATAAAAAAAACGTCCGTTAATATCACGCTGTTTAATAAGTGCGTTTTTTAGCGGAAATTCATCCGCCAGTAAAAATTTCCAGCCGTTATGGTAGAAAAAACTTTTACCAATTGTATGCTTCATCAAAAATCCTCCGTAATTTCTCTCTGTGTAACATTATACAATATTATTCCGCTTTTTGCAATGTTTTTGGTTGACAAATTTTAAGCAGGAGAGTATAATTCTATTTGAACGGAGTTGATAATAATGGAAAATCTGATATATAGTCTTAATGCGGTATTGCCGGTATTTCTGACAATTTTTATCGGATATATTCTCCGACGTGTAAATATGCTGGGCGAAGCGTTTGTTGCGACGGCGAACAAATTTAATTTTAAAATAACACTTCCGGCACTTTTATTTCTGGAGATGGCAACAACCGATATACGCAGTAATTTTGACGGGAAATATGTCGCTCTTTGTGCCGTAACCACAACAGTTATTTTTTTTATGATATGGGGCGGAGCAAGACTGTTTATT
The DNA here is from genome assembly GCA_964389075.1 of uncultured Lachnospiraceae bacterium. Taxonomy (GTDB): domain Bacteria; phylum Bacillota; class Clostridia; order UBA1381; family UBA1381; genus Ornithomonoglobus. The sequence goes on along the minus strand of CAYMCT010000111.1, from coordinate 417 downwards.
AAAGACAGAGGAATAACGGGAGCGTTTGTGCAAGCCTCGTATCGAAGCAGTGTCGCAATCCTTGCGGTGGCATTTATGCAGAATATATACGGCAGTGCAGATGTTGCGCCGATACTTATAATAGGTTGTGTACCGCTTTTTAATATATATGCGGTAATGGTGCTTACAATAGAGGGAAATGCGGAAGAAGCCGGTAAAGCGGCGATAAAGAAAACGATTCTGAACATAGTCAAAAACCCGATAATCTTGGCTATAATTGTGGGAGTATTGGTGTCGCTTATAAATCTGAGGCTGCCATCAATATTAAACAAAACGCTCAATAATTTTGCGGTGATGGCATCGCCGTTGGCTTTGGTTGCAATCGGTGCAGGGTTTGAGGGCAGAAAAGCAATCAAAAAAATAAAGCCGACAATTGCG
>CAYMCT010000110.1:0-5389 GCA_964389075.1 uncultured Lachnospiraceae bacterium | reverse complement strand
TTCATTTTATTTACCGTTATTGACTTTGTCGGTAAAATATGTTAAAATGTCAAAAACGGAGGATAAGGTTATGGCTGGGATTATAGAATTTATCTTCAAAACCTGCGGTGCGGGGGGCAATGTGGTTTCCGGTATTGTGATGTTAGTTATGGCGGTGCTTGGTATCGTTATTGCTCTTAACGGCAGAAAGGTTATGGCAGGGTTTGTGATGCTGTGCGGAATGATTATAGGTATACTTGCCGGTGCAATGGTGGGCATACTTGTGTTCAACAGCTTTATTCTGATGCTTGTATTTGCAATAATCGGCGGTACGGGATTGCTGTTACTGATGAAATATGTTAAAGCATTGGGTTATTTCATATGTATAAGCCTTCTGAGCTTCTTCCTTGCATATGTTATGACCTCTGAAATATACACAACCAACACAAAGGTAACCGAGAATACACTTCTTTTGATTGATCTTGTAATTGCGGTAATAATGGGTGTTTTGTCAACGACAAAGTCGAAGTTTTTTATCTCGCTCATAACTGCAAGCTCAGGTGGAATAATGACCTCGGTGAGTGTTCTGTGCCTTTTCGGCTGCTATTTCGCAGACTGGAAAACGTGGGTTATAGCAATCCTTGTTGCCGGATTTGGTATGTATGTGCAGATAAAGAAGTACGGCACAGGACTGGTAAAAAAGCACGCAAAAACAAAAGGAAAATAAAATTCGCACACACCTCATATAATTAATATGGGGGTGTGTGTTTTGTTTTGTGGGTATAGCTTGAAGCAGAGAATAGTTATAGACATCAACACGGCAGAGCGTATGGGCATAATTTCAGACGTGGAGATTGACGAAATAACGGGAAAAGTGCAAACAGTTATCATTCGGCGTCGGTGTGGGTTCTTATGCGGTATATTCCGTTTCGGCGAAATGCGGGTACCGTGGGAGGCTATAACGGCGGTCGGACGTGAGTTTGTGCTTGTAAAATCCACCGATTTTGGAGAAAAATACTTGAAATATGCCGAATAGTGTGTTATAATCACTATATATTGTGATTTTGAAAGGAAGCATATACAAATGAGATGTCCGTTTTGTTCATTTATTGAAAGCAAGGTTATAGATTCAAGACCTACAGAAGAAAATAACTCAATCCGCCGACGCAGAGAGTGCTTGAAGTGCGGTAAGCGTTTCACGACGTATGAAAAGCTTGAGTCTATTGCATTGGTGGTTGTTAAAAAGGATGAGTCACGTCAGCCGTTTAACCGCAACAAGGTTTTAAAGGGCATTATCACTGCGTGCGAAAAACGGCCTATTTCACTTGTACAGATGGAGGGTATAGCGGACGATATCGAGAGCGAGCTTGCGCAGAATATGGAGCGTGAGGTTAAGTCTACACGCATCGGTGAGATGGTTATGTCAAGACTTCGTACTCTTGACGAGGTTGCGTATATCAGATTCGCATCAGTGTACAAACAGTTTGATGATATAAATACATTTATGGATGAATTAAAGGGACTTATTGACGAGAAGTAAAAAGACACGGGGACGGCTCTCCTGTCCTGAGCGACAGTGAGAACCGTCCTCTGTTTCTTTGAGGAGAATTGATATGAAGAACAGAACAATTGCCGCTATCTCTACTCCGCAGGGTACGGGCGGTATTTCGGTTATACGAATAAGCGGAGCTGACGCTGTAGGTATTGCCGACAGGGTCTTTTCGGGAAAGTCGCTCCTGAGCGCAAAAACGCATACCGTTCATTATGGGTTTATAGTAGATGACCGGGGGAACCGTCTTGACGAAGTTCTTGTTACCGTGATGCTTGCACCACGCACGTTCACAATGGAGGATACTGTGGAAATAAGCTGTCACGGCGGAAGCGTGACAACACGTGCAGTTCTTGGTGCTGTTATAGAAGCCGGTGCGTTTATGGCAGAAGCCGGCGAGTTCACAAAGCGTGCTTTTATGAACGGACGTATAGACCTTTCGCAGGCAGAGGCGGTTATTGATGTAATAAATGCCGGAAACGAGCTTTCCCGCCGTAACGCTGTTTCGCAGCTTGGCGGTGCGCTGTCAAAGGAGATTAAAGAAATCCGTGATTCACTCGTTCATCTTTCGGCGCAGATGCAGGTTATTATTGATTATCCTGATGAGGATTTGGAGGACGTTACTCCGGAGGATATAGAAAATGTTTGCCGTGAGTGCGCAGAACGTGTTCAGCGTCTTATAGAAACATCAGACAGCGGAAGAATGATTCGTGAGGGAATAAAGACGGCGATTGTCGGAAAACCCAATGTGGGCAAGTCGAGCATTTTAAACTATCTTGCACGTGAAGAACGTGCGATTGTAACCGACGTTGCAGGCACAACGAGAGATGTTATTGAGGAGAGTATAAGTATAAACGGTATTCCGCTTATTCTTTCGGACACTGCCGGAATTCACGAAACTGATGATACAGTTGAAAGGATAGGTATAGAGCGGTCAAAGCGGTATCTTGATGCTGCCGACCTTGTATTAGTGGTTATTGATGCTGTGAACGGTATTGATGATGATGACAGAGAGGTATTAGCAGCAACCGAGGACAAGCCGAGAATTGTATTGCTGAATAAAACAGACATAGCCGACAGTGTAAAGGTTGATGTTGACGGATACATCGAGGTAAGTGCAAAAACCGGCGAGGGTATGGACAAGCTTGCAAGTGAAATTGAGAGGCTCTGTCATCTTGATGAAATTAATTCGGAAAACGGTGCAGTTATTACCAATATGCGTCATAAATCAGCGCTTATCGGCGCAAAAGACGCTTTAAGCCGTGCGGCAGATGCGTTGGGTGCAGGTATGCCTACAGATATTGTATCAATAGATATTGCTTCGGCTATGGACAGCCTTGGTGAGATTACGGGCGAAACAGTATCGGAGTCTGTTGTTCAGGATATATTTCATAGTTTTTGTGTGGGTAAGTAAAAATGAGGTTAGATAAATTTCTTTCGGAGTCAACTCCGTTATCGAGAAAGGATATAAAACAGCTTATAAAGAAAAAGGTTATTACCGTAAACGGTGAGCTTGCACTTCGTCCCGAAATGCAGGTGAATGAGAGCGATAATATTGCCATAGACGGTGAAGCTGTATCCTATGCAAAGTACGTGTATCTTATGCTTAACAAGCCGCAGGGTTATATAAGTGCGACCGAGGACAGGCACTATCCTGTCGTAACTGAGCTTGTGCCGGAGGAATACGCACATTTTAACGTGTTCCCTGTAGGCAGGCTTGATATTGACACAGAGGGATTGCTCTTGCTCACTAACGACGGTGCGTTTGACCACGAGGTAACATCACCGAAAAAGAATGTATATAAGCGGTATTTCGCAAGGCTTGACAAAGCGGTAGAAAAGGCGGATATTGACGCTTTTGCAAAAGGTATGACGTTTAAGGAATTTACTGCTAAACCTGCAAAGCTTGAAATATGCGAGGATAAGCATGAGGCATTCGTGGAGATTGCGGAGGGCAAGTTCCATCAGGTGAAGCGTATGTTTGAGCGTGTAGGAAAAACAGTTGTCTATTTAAAGCGTGTGTCAATCGGCAAGCTTGTACTGCCTGATGATTTGGTTTTGGGCGGGGTAATGGAGCTTGATAAATCTGAATTAGATGAAAAATTGTTTGGCAAATAACAAAACAGAAGGGACTTTTTAAGCCCCTTCTGTTTTGTTATTTACTTTGTCCGTAATATGCATTAGCTCCGTGTTTGCGGAGATAGTGTTTGTCAAGGATTGTCTGTGAGATTGGCGGTAAGCCCGGTGTGAGCTGCATACATCTTAATGCCATCTTGGCACATTCCTCCATTACAACTGCGTTATGTACTGCGTTGTTTGCATCTGTACCCCATGCGAACGGCCCGTGGTTTGAAACGAGCACTCCCGGTATTGCGGCAGGGTCTTTGCCCTTGAAGGTTTCAATAATTACAAGCCCTGTATTTTTCTCGTATTCTCCCTTGATTTCGTCCTCTGTCATAAGACGTGTGGCAGGGATTTCTCCGTAGAAATAGTCAGCGTGTGTTGTGCCGAACGGCGGTATGCCCTTGCAAGCCTGTGCAAATGATGTTGCCCAGGGCGAGTGTGTGTGAACTATTCCGCCACATTCGGGAAACGCCTTGTAAAGCTCAAGGTGTGTAGCTGTGTCTGATGACGGGTTGTATTTTCCCTCAACCTTATTTCCGTCAAGGTCGATAACAACCATATCTTCAGGCTTCAATAAATCATATTCAACGCCTGACGGCTTGATTACAAATAAGCCCTTTTCACGGTCGATACCCGATACATTTCCCCAGGTGAACGTAACAAGACCGTATTTTGGCAATTCCATATTAGCTTCGTAGACTTTTTGCTTTAATTCTTCTAACATAACTAACATCCTTTCATAAAACAAATCTATACTATTATTATACAACAAAAAAAGAACTGTGTCAATGCACAGTTCTTTGTGTTTTTCCGAATTATGATGCCAACACGCACAAAACCATTGTTGTGATAAGGAACAGAATTGAAACAGTTGTTGTAAGCTGAACCTGCATCTTTTCCTTTGTTGTGCCGCCTGCCTTCTTGAAGAATGAATCGCCCATATCTGACGAAGCACCCTGTATACCTCTCATACCTGGATCCTTACCTTCCTGCAAAAGCACAGTTGTGATAAGTAATACTGTAACGATGAGATGAAGAACAATAAATAAAGTTGTCATATGTCCGGACCTCCTTTTCTGACGAACAACCCGATAAGGCTTGCTCGAATGATAGCGCTATACTGAACTATTATACCATAGATTTCAGATTTTTCAAGTGTTTTTTGAAAAATTTTATTTTTTTTTGAGAAATCTCTGTACTATTCGGAGGTTTTGTGGTATACTATGTGTGTTAATTGACGAAAACTATCGGAGGTATAGATGGACTACAGGGACGAGGAAAGAGAACGGGTTATAATTGCCGGTCTGCATACGGGCAGCCGTGATTTTATTAACGATACGACTGAAGAATCTATGCGTGAGCTTCTTGAGCTTGTAGAAACTGCAGGCGGTGAGGTTGTCGGAGAGATGGTTCAGAACAGACCGTATCCCGATAGCGGCACATATTTCGGCGAGGGTAAGCTTGAAGAACTGAAAACGGCAGTTGACAGTCTGAACGCAGGGCTGGTGGTTTTTGATGATGAGCTTTCGCCGGTTCAGCTTCGGAATATCAATGATATTTTAGGCGTGCGTGTGCTTGACCGTTCTATGCTTATACTTGATATATTCGCAATGCGTGCAAGATCAGGTGAGGGTAAACTGCAGGTAGAGCTTGCACAGCTCAAATATCAGCTTCCCAGACTGCGTGGTATGGGTATTGAGCTGAGCCGAATGGGTGCGGGTATCGGTACGAGAGGTC
>CAYMCT010000109.1:0-5434 GCA_964389075.1 uncultured Lachnospiraceae bacterium | reverse complement strand
ATTTTAAAAAAAACCACATATATTATTACTCCATCAGAATTCCCTTGAATCAGCATTTTATTATTTATTGCAATCTTATAAATTCTATGTTATAATGTAGAAAATTTATTCAAGAGGTACTATTAATGATAAAGGTGACAGGGCTTTGCTGTTCAAAAGACGGCAAACACATTCTTAATAACATAAATCTCAATATAGAACGTGGCAGCTTTGTTGCTATTATCGGCAATAACGGCTCGGGCAAATCCACACTTGTACGTCATTTCAATGCACTTATTCAAACCGGAAAAGGCAGTGTCTGCATAGACGGTCTTGATGCATCAGACAATAAAAATCTTTATGATATCCGCCAAAAGGTAGGAATGGTTTTCCAAAACCCCGAATCGCAATCGGTAGCCTCCATAGTTGAGGATGATATAGCGTTCGGGCCCGAAAATCTCGGACTTGACGAAGCTGAAACAGAGAAACGTATCGAAGCCGCACTCTCTGCCTGCGGAATAGAACTGCTTAGACACCGTGATATATCAACCCTTTCAAGCGGTCAGAAACAGCTTGTGACAATTGCAGGCATTATCGCTATGCACCCTGAATATATGGTGTTTGACGAAGCAACATCTATGCTTGACCCTCACTCTGCAAAAGCCGTTCTCGACTGCGTTATGAAAGCAAAAAATGAGCTTGGTACTTCTATAATATGGATTACTCATAATATGGCAGAAGCCGCTCTTGCTGACCGGATAATAACCCTTGATAACGGTGAAATTATATCAGACACGGCTCCTCCGTCAATCAGTACAGAACTTAAAAAAATATGTGTTCATTCCGCACCTGACAGTGCAGCTGATGCTCCGGATGCATTAAAGCTTAATAATGTATCCTTTTCATACCGCTTTCCTGAAATCTGTGTGCTTGATAACATATCGCTTTCAATTCCTGCAAGCAAATTAACAGTCATAACCGGCAAAACCGGCAGCGGTAAATCCACGCTTGCGGAAATATTATGCGGTATAACATTGCCCGATAAAGGCACAGTCACACGTTACGGAACCACCGTAATGCAATTCCGCACACCGGCATTTTTTGAAGATACCGTCTTTGACGAGATTGCGTATGCACCACGAAAGCAAGGAAAAAAAGACGTTGACGGAATTGTAAATCAAACCGTCAAATCACTCGGAATACCGGAAGAACTGTTGAAAGCTTCGCCGTTTCACCTTTCGGGCGGGCAGCAAAGGCTTGTGTCACTTGCATCGGTAATAGCATCAGACCCTGATATAATTATACTTGATGAGCCGAATGCAGGACTTGATACCAACGCAAAACAGAATGTATGCAGAGTTTTACAGGAGCTTAAAAGCCTCGGAAAAACCGTTGTGGTTGTAACACATTCTGCAGCCGACCTCCAATCGGCAGACAAAATAATCAGACTTGAAAACGGGTCCGTATGTGGAGGTGACTGTTATGCTCCGTGATATTACGCTCGGCAGATATATAAAGGCAGATTCACCGCTGCACAAAGCTGACCCACGCACAAAAGCGATTTGCGCAATCGCATTTTCTGTTGCAGTATTCATATGCGACACGCTTTTCGCTCAGCTTGCGGCTCTGATTTTCATCATACTATCCGCCACAGCCGCAAAAATACAGTTAAAGTACCTTTTTAAGGGACTGAAACCGCTGAGTCTGTTTTTGCTGTTTATGTTTTTAATCAATACATTTACAGACGGAAACATTTACCATGCAGCCCTTGTAACAATGAAATTCGTTCTTTTTACACTGGGTGCCTCGGTATTCACCCTCACCACCGAACCAATCGCATTGACTGACGGTTTTGCGAGCCTGATAAAGCCTCTGCGTATATTCCGGATTCCAACAGATGCAATAGCAATGATTATATCAATAACACTACGGCTTATTCCGACGTTTGCCGACGAATATGAACGCATATCAAAAGCATACAGGGCGCGTGGCTTTGATTCAGACAACAAGGGACTTGTCAGCAAAATAAAATCAGCATCGGTTTGTGTTCTGCCGCTGTTTATAAGCACCTTCAGACACACCGATGAGCTTGCACTCGCAATGGATGCAAGATGCTACGGAAAGCTTGGCAGAAAACCCCGAAAAAAGCTGAAATTCACTAAAATCGACTGCGTAACAGGTATAATAATGATGTTTTTTTGTGTTTTTTTAGCATTTATTGAATTTTTGCATTGAATTTTACATTAAATAATGATATAATTATAATGATGTACTATGAGAAATATCAGACTGAACTTAAAATTTGACGGAACAAACTATCACGGCTGGCAGATACAGCCCGAAAAACCGACCGTTCAGGGAACTCTCCGAAATGCATTGCTTAAAGTGATGCAGGAGGATATAATGCCTGTCGGCTGCGGAAGAACAGATTCGGGAGTGCACGCATCGGGGTATGTATGCAGCTTCAATGCAAATTCCAACATACCTGCCGAGCGGATTCCGCACGCATTAAATGCCAATCTGCCCGGTGATATTGTTTGTACAGCTGCATACGATGTAGCAGAGGATTTTTCCGCTAACCGCTCGGCAACGGGCAAAACTTACCGATACACCGTAGATAACGGAGCTTTTTGCGATGTCTTTTCATCAAGGTACGCCTGGCATTACAAGTACCCGCTTGACGTTGATGCAATGCAAAAGGCGGCAAAAGCATTCTTAGGCACGCATGATTTCATCGGTTTTGCATCAAGCGGATTTTCCGTAAAAACTACGGTGCGTACTGTTTATGCACTCGATATCAAGAAACAGAACAACCTGATTACAATCGACGTTACAGGCAATGGTTTTTTATACAATATGGTACGAATAATAGCCGGAACTCTGGTGTATGTAGGCGGCGGACAGATTTCGCCGAACGATATGCCTGAAATAATAGCGTCGTGCGACAGAACCCGTGCAGGAATAACCGCTCCTGCAAAGGGTTTATGCCTTAAGGAGGTATTTTATTAATGGATAAAAACCGTGATGAGCTTCTTAACGACCTCATAAAGTATTATGATGGTGTTGAGAACGAATCAACAACCGCCGATGAGTCAGCAGATGACAACACCGGCGATACAAGAGTAATACCTGCGAGCAAGCCGGCTCCTCCTGAGGAGAACCTCGGCGATACTGTAGTGATGCCTATAAAAAAGGCTGTTACAGCTGATGCTGAACCCTTGCTTGATTCAACAACAGCAGTAAAGCTTCCTGAGCAAAAGCCGGCAGAGGAACCCGTTGAAGAGGTGCTCGGACAAATGGGGCTTGACGGGCAACCGCTTTCATCTTTTGACAGTGACGAAGACACCGAAAACGGACGTTCGGAAAGATTACGGCATAAGGATTTAGAGCCGGTTGTTTTCCGTTCCGAATCTGATGACGAAGATGATTATGCAGACAGCCGTGACAACCGTTCAGGAATATGGTACAAACTAAAACCGCTATGGGCGACATTGATAGTCTGTGTTTGCCTGTTTGCAGGTGTGGTGTTATACGCAAAGGGTTACGTGCACACGTATATATATAACTTCACGTGCAATCTGGAGTTTATATGCGAGTCGTTAGGCATAGAATATCCGTTTGCAGAAGACGTAAGCGTTAATCCGTATCCGTCGGTTTTATCAGGTGAAACGGAAACAGAAATCAATTCATCAGAAGCCGGCGAAGGCTATACAGAACGTAATAATGTAAGAGAAGAAACGGCTTCAGTATACGATGCGGTTAAGGAACAGAAAAAGCTTCTCCCTTTTGAAGAAGCAGGCAGCTCCGATTTTTCAGCATACAAAAATGGTGTTGTCTGCGCAAAATCCAACTATATATGCTATATGAATTCGTCAGGCAACACAGAATGGGAATACACCACCTCGGTTGCTAACCCCATTTTATCTACCGGAGGCGATTATATAGCAATCGCATCAGAAGCAGGCACGCATATAACTCTGTTCAAAGGTTCTGAATTTCAGTACAGCACAGATACGCCGAACGCAATACGAACCTGCAAGGTTTCCGAAAACGGCGATGTGGTTGTTGTAACAGAAAAGGCCGCATATAAAGGTGCAGTGGTTGTTATAAACAAAAAGGGCGAGGAAGTATTCTCCTGGGCATCAGGCGTGAACTATATAACCTCTGCAACACCTGCAAAAAACAGAAATATTGCGATCACTCTTGCAGACACAGCTTCAAGAGTTACGTCATATATAATGATGTTCGATATAAACTCGCCTGACCCTACCGGAAGCATTGAGCTTACAGAATCGCTTATATACGATACGGCATATTCCGGCAAAACCATCTACGCCACAGGCGATAACAGCATAGTTTCTGTTGATACAAACAGCAACCTTGATTATGACATACGCTTTGACGACGTATCTGTAACACGTTCAGACTGCGACCACAAAGGAAACCGGCTTGTGGCCTTCACAATCAACCATGTTCCGGCAATGAATGTGTATAACAAAAAAGGCGATGTTATATTCTCAGAGAAAATTGAAGCCACACCTGACTGTGTGGATATATACGAAACTGTTATCCTGTACAACAACGGGCGTGACATAATATGCGGAGATATCAGAAATGAACGCAAAACCGCATACACCGCACCAATGGCAGTTAAAAATCTGGTATTGCTGAATAATAACACTTATGTTATTGTTTATGAGGACACTTTGGAATTTTTAGGATATTGATATGGTTTATGATTTAATACTGTGCGGCATACTTATCGCCGCATTCCTTATAGGCTTTCACCGTGGCTTGCTCCGTTCAATATGGGGCATCTCGGCATTGATAATCGCAATTGTGCTTACAAGTATATTCCATCCGTATGTAGTGGAGTTTTTTAAGGGCTCAATAATTGCAGACAGTCTTACTGAATATGTTCATACCACGGTATCAGAAAAAATAGCCTTGCCCGAATTTGACTCAATCTACACACTTCCGCAAACGTTGATGGAAAATTCTCAGCTTAACCCTGCGAATATTGTAGAGGACAGAATCGGAGCTGTTACAGACTCAATTATTAACAATGTAATAAATATTGCAAGTGCAATCCTGCTGTTTATATTTATCAGACTCGCTCTTGCAATTGTTTATACCCTCCTTAAGCTGGTGTTTACTCTGCCCGTTCTCAGGCAGACCAACAGGCTTGCAGGCGGAGTTGCACAGACAGTTATTGCACTCGTATTCGTATATGCGATTCTTGCCGTAATAGCGGTTTCTGGTACGGATATACTTAACGATTCTGTGGTTTGTAAGCTTATGTATGACCACAACATACTTCTTACCATATTATCGTCCACTTGACATAGTATATCTGTTGTGTTAAAATATTTTTCAAAGACTATATAAACCCGGCATGTCAGGTGCCGTGTTTTGACATATACTAAGGAGGTACTTATTATGTATAGTGATATAG
>CAYMCT010000108.1:3041-5446 GCA_964389075.1 uncultured Lachnospiraceae bacterium | reverse complement strand
CTGATGATTGAGTTATGTTAATCATTTTTACCGTTAATTTTACAATCACCTATTTTTATTATTCTGTAAAATCTATCGAACATCTGTAATCAAATTGATTTACCAAAAATTCTTCACTGATACCCTCCGGAACGTCAACACAAATCGCATAGGTGTATGTGCCGTCTTCGTTTTTCCTCACCGATACATCATTAACGCCGACATTAACCGCAGCAAAAAGCTCCTTTGCTTTTTCCTGAAAACCGCTTTCCGACACATGATGTATTTTCATTGTTTTCGTTTTATGCGTAGCAAGCAGCTTGCTGTCGATATGTAATATAAACTGTATACATAATATAATAGCAGTGCCCGAAATACCTATTATATACATACCTCCGCCGATTGCCATTCCGATACCCGATGTCGCCCAAATTCCGGCGGCAGTGGTAAGACCTCTTATAACACCTCTTTGAAGATATATCACGCCGGCACCAAGAAATCCAACACCCGTTACTATACCCTGTGCCATTCTCGACGGGTCAAGCCTTACATCATAATTTTCAGACGACTCAATCAAATCGTGAAATGCGTACTTTGATACAATCATCATCATTGCCGATGCACAGGCTACTATACAGTGTGTTCTGATTCCTGCCACCTTAGCCCGGTTCTTTCGCTCAAATCCTATCAGTATACCGCATATACACGAGATAACCATTCTGAATATAAGGTTAATCTGATATTCTTCGATAAAGCTCATCACTGCACAAAACCTCCTGTTTTTTATTTTAAACACAAAAAGACGCACTAAAACAAACCATAATGGTTTATTTTAATGCGTCTCCAATACTTTGCATTGTCCCTATTATAGCACTACTTACAGCATTTGTCAATGCTGTTTTTATAAAATTTAAGACTTTTTTACTTAATTTCTGTCTCACATCTGATTTTTGATTATGTTCCCAAGTAAGAAAAATGCATATAATCCTTCGGGTTACGCCATGCATCGCCGCCCCATGTAAAGCCGTACTTTTCAAATGCGTTTACTACATCGCCGTACGGTGTGACCGAATATTGGTTCTCGTACGGACTCCAGCACTCGCCTATGGTTGTACCGTTTGTGTATATACAATAGTTCTCGTTATAGTTCAGGTCGATAGCCGTACCGCTGTTATGCTCGGTTTTTCCGCCACGCCAGCTGTAGCCGCCTACGTCCTTTATCGGGAACTGCTCAGATCCGTTATAGATTTCCTCGAACACAAGCTTTATCTTGTCGGCTATAACATAATGTACGGTTATGTCTGCCGTTGACGATACCTTCTTACCGTTACTGATTCTCCATACAGGCACAGTTACGGTTACCATCAAAGCATCAGCATCTTCCTTCGATGTAGGATAGCTTGAATTGATTATATCTGCACCGTCGTTTGCCGACTTTGGTGAGTACACGCTGAAGGTTTCGTACACACTGCCTGAAGAAAGCTCAATTGTGTACTGACGGTTTGCGTGCTTTTCGAACGTATACGATTCTTCATCATCGAACACATATGTAGTAACCTTCGGTGCAATATCACCTGCATAATATGAGAAGCGTTCCTCTGTAATCTTTAGTGTGTATTCGCCGTCGCCCGGCATTCTGCGCCACGACACTGTTATTTTTGACGGGTCAGACTCAGAATCGCATTTTGCGAATGTGTTGTATTTATCTGTATACACACGAATAGGTTCTGAAAGAACTCCGTTGTTTTCTGCATACAGATAGTACAGCGAATCAGGCTCGAGAGTTTCTCCTGCAACCGTTACACGGTCACTGCCACTGCCCACAAGCATTGCCGATTCTGAATCCGAGAGCTTTAATGCATACACATTGCTGCTTCCGCTCAGCATCAAATCAAAGCTTGAGCCTGACGGAACAACGGTATTGTCAAGACTTTTATCTATAACCGGTATTTCATATGCAGTGAGGCTTACCGAACGCAGTATCAATGTGATTGCTTCCTCCCACGATACTGTTTTACTGCCTCTGAATCTGCCGTCCTCATAGCCACGGAGAATATCCTCATCATTAGCCTTCACAACATACGGCTTTGCCCAGTCACTTACCTCTGCAAAATCAGAGAACGAGCTACGGCTTGCATCAGGCAGATTAAGTGCTGTACCCTCAACCGATGACTTGAATGACAGTATTATCTTTGCCATAGCCTCACGTGTTGTATATAAATCAGGTGAAAATTCATAGTCGCTTGTTCCGTTCATTATACCCAGCTCGTACACCGCCGCCACATCTGCACTCGTATCGTCAGTGAAGTGTGACGGACCGGGGTTGTACACTGTTCCCGTTGCGTTTTCGTATGCATCGAGCAAAACTGAAACAAGCTCTTTTCTTGTTATAGGCATTGTGTAATCCCTGCCATAGGCATCAACCG
>CAYMCT010000108.1:0-3031 GCA_964389075.1 uncultured Lachnospiraceae bacterium | reverse complement strand
CTCTGCGTCATCAAAAATCGCTACGGTCTCAGGAAGATTCTCCTTTGCCCAATCGCTGCTCTGTATATATGCCGCCGCATATGAGTTTGAAATCATCGTCACAGCAGCTATTGCAGTAAGCAATATTACTTTTATACCCTTTTTCATAAAAAAACTCCTTTCATCCACTATTATATTATCACATTTTTCCGACAAAATGTCAATTGCTTTTTAACCAAAATATCTTGATAATTCAAACATAATGATGTATAATAAATATAATTATTATAATTTGCAAAGGAAAACACTATGAAATCCAAATCAGTATATATATGCAGCGAATGCGGATACCGTTCACCGAAATGGCTCGGTAAATGCCCCGGCTGCTCCAACTGGAATACCTTAATCGAAACACTCGACACGCCCGCAAAAGCCATATCATCAAAGACATCAACAGCTGTTAAAAGTGTGCTTAACACTCCGAAGAAAATAGGAGAGATTGCAGGCAGCTATGAATCACGGTTTTCTACGGGTATGCGAGAGCTTGACAGAGTTCTCGGCGGCGGAGTTGTAAACGGTGAGCTTATACTCGTAGGCGGTGACCCCGGAATCGGTAAATCCACCCTGCTCCTGCAGATTTGTGAAAATGCCGGTCAGACGAAAAAGATACTTTATGTATCCGGCGAGGAATCTGCCGCACAGATAAAAATACGTGCCGAAAGACTCAGCGTTAACACCGAAAATCTCTATCTGCTGTCGGAAACCGACGTTGAAACAATCCTTGAGGCTATCACAGATACAAAGCCTGATATTGTTATAATAGACTCAATTCAGACAATGCACATTGAGGCAATTTCATCAGCCTCAGGAAGTGTTCCGCAGGTACGTGAAACAACAAATGCACTTATGCGGCTTGCAAAGTCAATGTCAATTTCTATGTTTATAGTAGGTCACGTTACAAAGGACGGTGCACTGGCAGGTCCGAGAGTGCTTGAGCATATGGTTGACTGCGTTCTCTATTTTGAGGGTGACCGTCAGCTGTCGTTCAGAATATTAAGAGCGGTAAAGAACCGATTCGGTTCGACAAACGAAATAGGCGTGTTTGAGATGCGAGATGTTGGTCTTGTAGAGGTTGAGAATCCGTCAAAAATGCTCTTAGATGGCAGACCTGACGATATTTCAGGCAGTGCAATTGTTTGTGCAATGGAAGGTACAAGAGGAATTTTAGCCGAAATACAGGCGCTCGTAACACCTACGGGCTTTGGAAATCCACGAAGAATGAGTGCAGGCATTGACCTTAACAGAATGATTCTGCTCATAGCCGTGCTTGAAAAGCGTGCAAAGCTGAACCTTTCAAATTCAGACGTATATATAAACGTAGCTGGCGGACTCAGAATTGATGAAACCGCCGCAGACCTCGGCATATGTACCGCAATAGCTGCAAGCCGTTCAGATATAGTTATTCCGCCGGATATGATATTCATAGGCGAGGTAGGACTCGGCGGCGAACTCAGAGCGGTTTCGCACCTTGAAAAACGGCTTATAGAAGCGGCAAATCTCGGTTTTAAATCGGCAATTGTGCCGAAGCAGTCGATGAAGGGCATTACCCCACCCAAAGGGCTTGCAGTAATGGGTGCAGGCTCGGTAAGTGAAGCGATAAATATGTTTAGAAAGTAGGAACAATATGAAGGAAAAGATTTACACTATTCCCGTTAACGAAGCTTATGATTTGGACTGTGAATGTCCATTATGTGAATTGGAGAAAAAGCTTGAAGCCGAATCGGTAGAATACGCACTCGGAGCGGCTATGATGGAGCCGGATTTCAGAATTGAATCAAACGAAAAAGGCTACTGTAATCATCATTTCCGTTTGATGTTCGGTGCACAGAACAAGCTTCCGCTCGCACTTGTACTTGACACTCACCTTGACGAGCTGAGAAAAAAGCTTGAAAAGCTAAAGAAAACCGCCGCATCACTTGAAAATGAAAAAGGCGGTCTGTTCAAAAAGAATTCTGACAAGGCTATTGCCGAAATATCCGAAATTCTTGCGAAAAATGAAAAAAGCTGTATGGTATGCGAAAAGGTTAATCATACAGTGGAACGATATATTGATGTACTTTTGTATATGTGGGCAAATGATGAGGAGTTCAGAGCGAAGTTTGAACGCTCAAAGGGAGTGTGCTTAAAGCATTTCAAGATGCTTGCCGATAACTGTACAAAGAGCATCAAAGGCGATAAGGCATCAAAGTTTATCGGCACACTGATAAATAAAGAAATAACCGAGCTTTCACGAATACAGGAAGATATACATAAATTCACACTGAAATTCGACTACCGCAACAAGGATATGGAATGGGGCACCGCCAAGGACGCACCAATCCGCACTATCGAGAAGATTGCAGGATATATTGACAGAGATAAGGAATGAGAATTTATAAAAATAGCTAAAAAAATTTCAGATTATGTTGTATAATGAATACATAATTTATTTTGAAGTGAACCCCATTTGTTAGACAAAAAGATGTCTAGTGAAAGGGGTTCACTTCAGACGGACAGCGCTTTCGTTTGCTATGCGCTTTTGACCGAGTAATTTTTGATGCAGAACGGACAAAATGAATCCCGAAGCTGTGTGTGTACACAGCGAGCGGTGAACTTCGTTCGTTATGCGTGAAAATAAACGGTCAAAAATTAGTCTTTTGAATGTGCAGCCAAATACTCCTCAAAGTTCTTGTACTCTGCCTTGTGCTGCTGCGGCTTGAAATCTGCCTTGTAGGTTACAGAGCTTGCTGATGACTCAGTTTTACTCTCAACCTTATCGTATTCCGGACGGCTGTAGCCACCTCTGTTCGGAGCACCTGCCGGACGGCGGTTGCTCTTTTTCTTATATGGCTTAGGATTTTTAGGTGCGATAACAACCTTTCTGTACGGCTCCTGACCGATTGAGAATGTTGTTACCTCCTCGTTATCCTGAAGGTTCGAATGGATAATTCTTCTCTCGTACGGGTTCATTGGCTCTAATGCGAACTTCTTACCTGTACGTGCTACCTTTGCC
>CAYMCT010000107.1:0-5456 GCA_964389075.1 uncultured Lachnospiraceae bacterium | reverse complement strand
CTCATACAGCTGACTGTAATGTTGATTTAGTACAGTAATTTGAGATTTATATAATACTCAGAACTAAATAGGTAAAAAAAGCCGGGGATATACATACAATGATTTATGAATTCCCCGGCTTTTTTAAAAAAGGAGATAAAAAATATGGAGAGAAAGAAGTTATTAGCTGTACTTATGGCGCTTGCAATGAGTACGGGTGCTATCAGTGCTTATGCTGCAGACCCGGAAGACTTGAATGACATTTCGGGTGCGATGGTCGGCGAAAGCATAAAGCTCGGCGATTTTGCAGAATCCGCAGCTGAAACTCAGGCTATGATTGATAACCGTCCTGATGTTCAGCGTCAGATGGAGTCACTTGACCGCGGTGTTGTTGCTGTAAGAACCGGTTCAGATGTATTGGTATCATGGAGATGGCTCGGAACGGAAAGCAGTGCGGTAATGTATAATGTTTATCGTAACGGCGAAAAGCTTAACGCACAGCCACTTAATGCTACAAACTATATGGACAATACAGCAAAAACAGGTGATACATATACTGTTACTGCTGTTACAGACGGTGTTGAGGGCGAGCAGTCAAAACCAGCTGTAATTTTAGAGAATGGCTATATCGAGGTGCCTATTCAGGCACCTGCAGAGTCTAAGCTTGTTGTTGAGGTAAAGAAAGAGGGAGAAAAAGAGGTAGAGAATGAGGTAGAATATAACCTTCCGTTCTCAGCCTGCGAAGCATCTGTTGCAGACCTCGACGGCGATAAGGAATACGAAATCGTTTTGAAGTGGGACGGACGTGTTGTTCGTGACGCATCAAAAGCTGGCTGGACTGCTGACTGCTATATAGACGCATATGAGCTTGACGGTACACTTATGTGGAGAATCAATATGGGTAAGAACATTCGTTCAGGTCCGCACGATACACAGTTTATGGTGTACGACTTCGATAACGACGGTAAGGCTGAAATGGCTTGCCGTACAGCAGACGGTACAGTTGCAGGCGACGGTACTGTAATAGGTGATTCTGAGGTTGACTGGTCACAGCTTAACAATGGTAAGAACTTGCAGGGACCGTTGTACCTAACAGTATTTAACGGTGCTGACGGTACTATAATGGACACAATTCCATATAATCCGCAGACCTTTGGCGAGGGCTGGGATCAAAGCGACTGGGGCGACAGTTGGGGTAACCGTTCAGAACGTTATCTTGGCGGCATTGCCTGCGTTGACGGTGTTCATACATCATTCCAGATGGCAAGAGGCTACTATACAGGTAGCGAGGGACCACTTGGCGGCAGAACTGTAATCGGTTCATACCACTTAGAGGACGGTAAGATTGTAACTGACTGGGTATTTGATACAAAGGATTACGATAACCGGTACAAGGGTAAGGGTAACCACTCAATGTCATCAGCAGACGTTGACTATGACGGTAAGGATGAAATCATATACGGTGCATTGGTAGTTGATGATAACGGAGAACCGCTATACAGCACGGTTCTTGGTCACGGCGATGCTCAGCACACAGGTGATTTAAATCCGTCACGTCCGGGACTTGAAACCTTCTCTGTGCATGAGTCGGCAGGTGATGTTTACACCTACGAAATGCGTGATGCAAGAACTGGCGAAATTCTCTGGGGTGAGAACGTAAGCCTTGATAACGGCAGAGGCTGCGCAGCTGATATTGATCCGAATTATGAGGGCGTTGAGAGCTGGTCACTTGCTAAGAAGTTTGTAACAGCTGACGGTACAGTGCTTGCTACATCATATTCATTGCCGATTAACTTCGCAGTTTGGTGGGACGGCGACTTAGGTAGAGAGTTGCAGGACGAGAACAGAATCTCAAAGTATAATCCTGAAACAATGGCGGCTGAAACTATATTCAAGGCTGAAGGATGTACTTCCGTAAACGGCGGTAAGGCCAACCCAACGTTGACAGCGGATATTCTGGGTGACTGGAGGGAGGAAACAATCTATCCTACAGTAGATAGCACTGCTTTGAGAATTTATGTGACAAGCGAGCCTACTAACTACCGTATCCCGACTCTTATGCATGATTCGCTTTACAGAAATCAGGTTGCTACACAGCAGACCTGCTATAACCAGCCAACACATACAAGCTTTTACTTAGGTTATGATACAACTGAAATTCCTGTTCCGCAGATTTACACTGTAGAAAACGGTGTTGAGGTTAGAAATCCTGACCTTGAAAAGACTTCATGGAGTATTGATGAATTGTCAACTCAAGCCAAGCAGGAGCTTGTAATCGGATCATCAAATGCACGTGTAAACGGCAAGATTTTTGAGATTGCTGACGTAGTTCCGTACATCAATGCAGAGGACAGAACAATGGTTCCACTAAGATTTATTGCTGAAGCGTTTGGTTGCACTGTAGCATATGATGACGCTGCACGTGGTATTACAATCAGAGACGCTGATACAGAAATCAAGATGACTGTTGAGGTTAAGGCATATACTGTAAACGGTGAGACTCTTGAAATGGATACAATCCCTGTGATCGAGAACGAAAGAACACTCGTGCCTGTAAGAATGGTTGCAGAGGGGCTTGGTAAGGTTGTTGAATACTATAACGGTCTTATCGTTATAGCTGATAAGGACGCATCGGCAGCAACTCCTGAAAAGGATATTGAGGTAATTAAAGCGGCAAAACCGGCAGATACAGTTTCTGTTGATGCATGGGGTATGGCAGCTGAAATTGCTACAGTAACAGCAACAGCTAACGAGGCAGATGCGGCTAATGTAATTGACGGCGACTTCTCTACAACATGGAAGGGCGAGAAGGGCGATTCAATAGCTCTTGATATGGGACGTTGGGGCTCAATCACATCAGCAGGTATCGCATTTGCTGACGGTTTACCGCACACTGTTAAGATTGAAACAGGCAGCGGTGAAAACTGGAGCGTGGTTATTCCGGAATTTACCTTTGACGGTGACGTGAACGAAAAGCTTGATTATATCATCGGTATTACTAAGTACCACAACGGTATCAGATTCACTTGCCTTGACGACTACGGTATGGAGGTTTCAGAGGCGGCAGTAATCGAGGTTGACTAATCAATTTCTGCAAAAGAGGCGGGGGTTCCGCCTCTTTTTAAGTGTATCGGCAATCGTTGTTAATATTATTGGTTGACATTAATTAAATGAATGTGTTATTATAATAATATGATACCGGCTTTTTAGGAGAGAAAAAATATGAAAAATAAGCTTAATATTGACCGTATCACGCTTGGTGTGTGCTATTATCCTGAGCATTGGGATAAAGCACTGTGGCGTGATGATTTAAAGCGAATGAAGGAATACGGCATAGAGGTTATCCGTATTGCTGAATTTGCATGGAATAAATTTGAACCGCACGAGGGCGAGTTTGATTTTGATTTCTTTGACGAGTTTATGGATATGACTGTAGAGGAGGATATGAAGGTTATCTTCTGTACACCGTCAGCAACACCGCCTGCGTGGATGAGTACAAAATACCCTGAGATATTAAATGCAGATATAGACGGAAATCTCATACACCACGGACAGAGAAGACACTGCAATCTGAATTCGGAGAAATATCGTTTTTTTGTATCACGCATAACAGAAAAAATGGCAGAGCATTACAGTAAATACAAAAACATCGTTGCATGGCAGCTTGACAACGAAATCAACTGTGAATGTAATACATACTATTCGGAAAGTGACCATAATGCGTTCAGAGAGTATCTAAAAAACAAGTTTGAAACATTGGAAAAGCTTAATGATGCAATCGGTGCAGTGTTCTGGAACCAGACATATACAGATTGGAATGAGGTGTATTTACCAAGAAGAACAAACGCAGGTAAAATGGGTAATCCACATATGTCGCTTTTACAGAAACGTTTTATTTCGGACACTGTTATAGAGTTCTTTAAATTGCAGGCAGACATAATCAGAAAGTATACAGATGCGTATATAACCACAAACGGACTGTTCGGTAATATTGACTATCAGCGTTTAAACCGTGAGGTGCTTGATTTTATCACGTATGATAACTACCCCAATTTTGCTTATCAGAGAAATATTGTTCCCGAAAAGACAAACGGATTGAGGGACAGAAACAGCTCATATAACTTGACACGTACAAGAGCAATTTCGCCTATATTCGGTATTATGGAGCAACAGTCCGGCCCGTCAGGCTGGAATTTTCAGATGGAACAGCCTGCACCAAAGCCGGGGCAAGTGCGTTTGTGGACAATGCAGGCGATTGCGCACGGGGCGGATTTTGTAAGCTATTTCCGTTGGCGTACCTGCACATTCGGAACTGAAATGTACTGGCACGGACTTCTGGACTACTGCAACCAGCCGAACAGAAGAACTGCAGAGCTTGAAAAGACACATAAGGATATTCAGAATTTGCAGGAAATCTGCGGCAAGGAATACGTTGCAGAGGCAGCGTTAATGAAGGACTATGACAACGAATGGGATGCTGATGAGGATATATGGCATTCGGAGGTTGACAGAATAAGCTATGACGGCTGGTTCAGAGCGTTCCAGAAAAAGCACGTACCGTACGATATGGTATATATTGATGATAATACAACGCTTGGTGAGATTTCAAAATACAAGCTTGTTGCATATCCGCACCCGACAATCTTTAATGAAAAGAGAGCAGAACTGCTCAGAGCATATGCAGAGCAGGGTGGAATTGTAGTTCTTGGCTGCCGTACAGGCTATAAGGACCTTGACGGAAAATGCTATATGACACCTATGCCGTGCCATGCCGCACCGCTTTGCGGAAGTGAGGTTGAGGAATTTACATTTCTTTCGCCGTACGATGAAGAACAGTTTGTAAACATGAACGGAAAACGTGTATCAGCACCGTGCTTTAACGATGTTTTAAGAATTACCGACGGTGAATGTATCGGTAAATTTGAAACCAACTACTACAGCGGAAAGCCTGCTGTATCTGTTAAGAAGATAGGTAAGGGTAAGATATATTATTTCGGTGGTGCATTTGCCGAGGATACTGCAAAAGCGTTTATTGAACTGGAAAATATAACTTCGCCTATGAATATTTGTGATTATATAGACATACCGGAAGAAATAGAGCTTGCTGTTCGGGGCAATCACATATTCTTGCTGAACTTTGGCAGTGAGAGTGTGGAAATCAGCTGTAAAAAGAAGTTTACCGATGTAATTACAGGCAAGAAATTTACCGACAAGATTACAATTGACGGATACGATGTTGTTGTGTTGAATAAGTAAGTAAAGAGAAGTGCAAGCATTTATGGCTTGTGCTTCTTTTGTCTGCTATATAGAAACACCGCAATATCTGCAAACAAGATAGCAATATCTGCAATTCCATTTTTGAGACAAATGTGTTAAAATACAATTAGGAGTAAAAATTTATTTATTCAAAATGCATAAAAGAAAGCGAGGTTATCATTTATGAAACGTAAATTCAGTGCATTTTTGGCGATGATGAT
>CAYMCT010000106.1:0-5470 GCA_964389075.1 uncultured Lachnospiraceae bacterium | reverse complement strand
ACAACGGTTGCCGCTGTGCTTTCAGGCAAGGTTGACGTTAAGAATCAGAAGGCAGTATGTGTACTGTCCGGCGGCAACATTGACGTTTCATTTATTGCAAGAATTATTGAGCTTGGTCTTTCATCAAGAGGCAGAAAGATTAAGTTCCGCACAAAACTTCTTGACGTTCCGGGCAGTCTTGAACATCTTTCAAGCGTGCTCAAGGATGCAAATGCCAACATCATTATGGTTCAGCACGACAGAATGAGTGCCGATATTGACCCTAACGAGGCTATTATACATATCGCCTGCGAGGTCGGTGGAAAAGAACACGGCGAAAAAGTTATAAAGGCAATGGAAAAGAACGGCTACAAGATTGTGTTGGAATAAACACCGTGCCGGATCTTACCACGAAGCAAAAAGGAGTTATCCATGATAAAGAAATCCCTTATTACCCTTATTTATGAAACTGCATCTATTCAACGATGGAACGACCATATCCGTCCGTACACAGGCTTCACAGAGCTTGACAAGCAGGCACATAAGATGTTCTATGCGTACGTGCTTGCAAAATGTGAAGGTGATGCAGTTGATATGCAAAAGCTTATTGAAGGCGGTATCTGCGAGTTTTTCCACCGCAGCATTCTCACTGATATAAAACCGCCTATATACCATAAGCTTATGAAGGAAAAAGGAAATCAGATAAACGAATGGGTAATCGAACAGCTGCGCCCTGCTATGAAAGGCATCGGCGGCGGATTTTTCGAGCGTATGGAGAAGTATTTCCGTGATCCTGATTACGCTGCGCTTGAAAAGAAAATCCTGACTGCAGCACACTACTATGCAAGCAACTGGGAGTTCAATATCATATACTCAATGAATAAATCAACTTTTGATATTGAAAAGGTTAAGGCTGAAACCTGGCAGAGTCTGAAGGCCTGCAACACCTTTGACGGATTTACCCGCTTCAAGCGTGATGCATTCCTGCAGGACTTTATGTCTTTGATAGGCAAGCTGCGTTACCAGCTACGCTGGGCAAAGGCTGTAAGGCTCCCTGAAACCTTTGTTATGGGACATATGCTTGTTGTTGCTATTCTTTCATACTTTATGACACTTGAGCTAAAGAATCCGTGTAAGCAAAGACTGGTAAACAACTTCCTTTCGGGCTTATTCCATGACGTGCCAGAGGCTCTTACACGTGATATAGTATCTCCTATAAAAAAGTCGGTTGAAGGGCTTGGCGAGATACTGAGCGAAATTGAAAACGAGCAGATGCACAAAATTGTGTATCCTATGCTCCCCAAAGAATGGCATCCGGAAATCGAATATTATACTATTGATGAATTTTCATCCAAAATTATGCTTGACGGAAAATGCACCGTCACCACATCAGACGAAATAAACGAAAAATACAACAGCGACGAATATAATCCGATTGACGGACAAATTATACGCTGCTGTGACCATTTATCAGCATATATAGAAGCATTTATGTCAATTTCCTACGGAGTGCGTTCAGAGCAGATGGTGTCAGGCTACAACCAGCTTCACGAAACATACAAAAACAAAACTGTCGGCGGTATTGATTTCAGCATACCGTTCGGATATTATGATCTGATATGAGAAAACAGAAACCACTCGTAACATACGAGGCTGTAAAAGAAAAAGCATTGCGGCTTTTAGAGTTCCGTTCACATTCCGAAAAGGAGCTTCGTGATAAGCTTAAGCATCAGGAAGCGTCCGATGAGCATATAGAGCTGACGCTTGATTTTTGTCGCCGTTACGGATTTGTCAATGATGAATCCTATGCCCAGAGAAAGGCAAAGGATTTAATGAATTTGAAAAAGTACGGTATACGCAGAATACGCAGTGAGCTAAAAGCAAAAGGAATTGCTGACGATATTATAGAATCGTCTATTTTGGCTCTCGACACGGAAAACGAACAAACGACACTGCGCAATATGCTTGAGAAAAAAATCAAAAACGATTTTTCACAGAAAAATAAAGATAAATGTATACGCTACTTTATATATCGTGGATATGACATATACGATATTAAAGACGCTATACGTTCACTGGAGGATGAATATGACCTATAAAATAGGGCTTGTTTCGCTCGGCTGTGCAAAAAATCAGACCGATGCCGAAACAATGCTTTCTCTGCTGCTTAATGAGGGCTGTGTTACTGTTAATGACCCTGCGGAGGCTGATGTTATTATCGTAAACACCTGCGGATTTATTGATTCCGCAAAGCAGGAATCAATTGAGGCAATACTTGAAATGGCAGAATACAAGGAAAGCGGCAGCTGTAAGCGACTTATAGTTACGGGCTGTCTTGCGGAGCGCTATTCTGACGATATATTAAACGAGCTGCCTGAAGTTGATGCAATTTTAGGCACCGGCGATTACGACAGAATTGCCGAAATTATCAAAAGTGCGTTTTATAATGAGGACATCCCTGTAATTTGCGGTAACATCAACAGGACACCTGAATGCACACTTCCACGTGTTCGTCTTACTCCACCCTACACTGCATATCTGAAAATTGCAGATGGGTGTGATAATAACTGCACTTACTGTGCAATACCGAAAATCCGTGGTAAATTCAGAAGCCGGACAACGGAGGACATCGTTGCTGAGGCAAAAAAGCTTGCAGATGACGGAGTAAAAGAGCTTATCCTGATTGCTCAGGACACAACCCGATACGGAACCGATATCGGCACTACCCTTTCTGCGTTACTTGATGAACTGGCACAGCTTGACAAAATTGAATGGATACGTGTACATTACTATTATGCTGAAGCTATCACAAAAGAGCTTATCGACACAATGGCAAAGCACAGCAAAATATGTCATTATATAGATATGCCGGTTCAGCACGCAGATAACTATATTCTCCGACGTATGGCTCGCCGTACAACACGTGAGGAAATGGAAGAGAAGATTGCATATATGCGTAAAACTCTTGAAAACTGCTACATAAGAACTTCAATCATTGTCGGATTTCCGGGCGAAACGGACGAGCATTTTGAGAACCTTTACGATTTTGTAAATAAGATGCAGTTCGACCGTATGGGTGTATTTGCATATTCGCAGGAGGAAGGAACTCCTGCTGCAGAATTCCCCGACCAGATAGACGAGGATATAAAGGAAGAACGTCTTGACAGACTTATGAGCTTGCAACAAGGCATTTCACTGGAGCTTAACCGCAAAAAAATCGGCAGCACGGTCGAGGTTCTTGTTGAAGGCTACGACGAGGATAACTATCTGTTCTACGGCAGAAGCCGTGGTGACAGTATAGATGTTGACGGCAAGGTTTATTTCGGTACAGAAGAAGAGGTTGTTCCGGGTGATATTATCAAGGTAAAAATCCTTGATGCTTCGGAATATGATCTCACCGGACAAAGAATATAAAGGAGAACGATTATGAATTTAGCTAACAAACTAACTTTACTTAGAGTTGTACTTGTTCCTGTTTTTATGGCATTTATGCTTGCAGGCAAAGACGTACAGTGGGCAATGATTGCAGGTCTTGTAATATTTTCACTTGCATCACTTACCGATATGCTTGACGGTCAGATTGCACGCAAGAGAAATATGATTACTACCTTCGGTAAGTTTGCAGACCCTTTGGCAGACAAAATGCTTACAACTGCTGCATTCCTTGTATTTATGCAGTACGGATACATTGATTCGTGGCCGATATTTATAATTCTCGTGCGTGAGTTCGCAGTATCAGGCATACGACTTGCGGCAGCTGCCGGCGGCGATGTTATTGCTGCATCATTCTGGGGCAAGTTCAAAACAGTTACTCAGATGTTTGCGATTATCGCAGGAATTCTGCTTATGTGCATACCTGCAATACCTGCAGAAACAACCGCTCTTGTAACTGCAATCCTTGTATGGATATCGGTATTATTCACTATCATATCGGGTGCAGAATACATAATCAAAAACAGAAAATTACTAAAACTCAAATAAGAAGAAGGATATAGAAATGGAAAACATACTTAACGAACTCAAATTCGACGAAAAAGGACTTATCCCTGCCGTTGTTCAGGACATGACAACCAAAGAGGTTCTTATGGTTGCTTATATGAACAAGGACACTCTGGAACAGACTATCAGCACCGGAAAGGCTACATTCTGGTCAAGGTCAAGAAATGAAGTGTGGGTGAAGGGTGATACATCAGGCAATTATCTCCACGTTGAGAGTATAAAACTCGACTGCGATGGCGACTGCCTCGTTGTACTTGCAAGACCTGACGGTCCTGCGTGTCATACCGGGAACCGTTCGTGCTTCTTCCGCAAAATAGACAGCGGCAAGGTTGTTGAGGATACAACCTCCGGAGGTACAAGTGATATACTTATGCGTGAGCAGGCTGTTATCATCGACCGCAAGCATAACCCCGAGGACGATTCATACACAAATTATCTTTTCAACAAGGGCGAGGACAAGATTCTGAAAAAAGTCGGCGAAGAAGCTGCAGAGGTTGTTATTGCAGGTAAGAACCGTGACAAAGACGAAATTAAGTATGAAACAGCTGACCTCCTCTATCACCTTTCAGTTATGTTGGTAGATAACGATATGACCTGGAATGATATTTTCGAGGAAATGGAGAACCGTTCATAAGCTATCCGTAAGGAGATGAAGCAATGTCAATATCGTTCAGATCCAAAGACTTTCTGGTAAGTGAATTTACAATTAAGCCAAAAAAGATTGATGCACACATACATAAATACTATGAGTTTCTGCTTTTTTCAGAAGGCGATGCAGTTTATATCGTTGACGGTAAAACATTTACTTTATCACCCGGCGATATAGTAATCACAAAACCGGATATATTACACGCTATATCGTTTAATAATGATTTGGATTATACCAGAACCTTCATACAGCTATCCCCTAATATGCTTGCCCGCATTCCGCAAAAGCTTGTACAGCATATTATAAAAGGATTTCCCAACGGCATCTGTATCATCCCCGGCGACACAGCAAAAAAATATAATCTGTACAGCTTCTTTGATGAGGTCGTAGAGCTTTTGGCAGTTCGGGATACTAAAAACATATATCTGGCAGAATTACTTATGCTGAGATTTGCCGTAGCCGTTAACGAAGCTATCAACCATAAGGTTCAAAGCAACAGAAACGAATCAGAGAACTCCACGTTGACGAAGGTGAAAAATCACCTCGATGAAAATTATCTGACAGAGCTTAATCTTGACGAACTGGCTGAAGAAATGTTTGTAAGCAAATATTACATATGTCATCTGTTCAAGGAACAGCTTGGAATTACCGTGCTTGATTACGTTGCATTAAAGCGTATTTCAGCAGCCAAAGAGCTTATAGCCGGAGATATGAGTATAACCGATGCCTACAGAAAATGCGGTTTCAATGACTATTCATCATTCTACAGAGCGGTAAAAAAATATACAGGCTTAAAGCCATCAGAATTCTATAAATAAATAACCAAATCAACCTGCCTTGCAT
>CAYMCT010000105.1:0-5514 GCA_964389075.1 uncultured Lachnospiraceae bacterium | reverse complement strand
GTCCATTATCAACCATGTATTGAAATGACGAACCAATTTCAGTATTGATACTCGTCAACAACCAATTAACAGATGAAATAACCTTATCTTCACTCATCGGTATAGATTCAAGTTTCTTTTCATTAGCTATCCACAATAAACTCTGCAGTAACGGATTATAATATTGTATAATCCCCTCCGAAAACACTTCTATTTCCTCATCGGTGTAATCACGATAATATATCATTTCATTAGCCAGCTCAGCATAATTATCATATCCGACCTCGACTGCTATTTCATTTCTGATTCTTACAAGTTCAAGATATAATTTTGCACAAGCCTCACTGTCACCATAAATAGATTCGTACCCCGATACAAGCTCTTCCTCCTGCTTTGCAAGCTCGTAATATCGTTCGTTCGGCATATTTTCCATAATGATATGAACATTTTCCTCACCAAACATATTATTAAGAATATATCTGTATTCACTGTAAAAAACAAGCTCGAACACGTCATACAGTTTTTCCTGCACGGTTAAAGCATCAGCCGACGCTTTTGCAAGTACTTGTCTGTTATCTTCGGTACTCTCTATATCAGAATTTAAAAGAGCTATCGAACAGTTGTCAGTTGAACCAACAAACAAGTCATACAATTCATCTATAATACTTATAATTTCATCCTCACTTCCCTGCACATCAATAAGCGATGTCAGTGAAAGCATAAGTTCATCTACCCGTTCAATATCTGTCGGTATATATTCCAACACATTTTCAGACACAGCCGGATATTCATTTGTTATATAGTATTGACTTGTCGCAAGAACCGATGATATGCCCGAAAAACCTGTCAACAATGCAACAAACAATGCCGTAATTTTTTTACCAAACATATTTACAAGCCTCTTTCACAAGTTCTATACACGCATTAATGTCTTTACAATCTGCCATTTCAGACGGAGAATGGATATAACGAAC
This sequence comes from uncultured Lachnospiraceae bacterium, assembly GCA_964389075.1. Lineage (GTDB taxonomy): Bacteria > Bacillota > Clostridia > UBA1381 > UBA1381 > Ornithomonoglobus. Next base: position 4,561 of record CAYMCT010000105.1, on the reverse strand, counting down.
CGGCAGAGAAATTCCGCCTGCTCTCACTCCGCCGCCTGTAAGTGCAATAGCACCTGCGTCAGTACCGCCATCGGACATTATCTCTGTCTGATACTGTATTTTCTTATTTTCTGCTATTGTTCTTAATACGTTAATCACATTAACATCACACATAACAGAATTATCCATAACCTTGATTGCCGCACCCTTACCGAGCTTTACGTCCATAACAGGACATGACGGAGTATCGCCTGTATCGGTAACATCAACCGCAATCGCATAATCAGGCATAATCCCGAACGCCGCAGTCTTTGCACCACGTAAGCCGACCTCTTCCTGTGTACTGAACACGAAATATAAATCATTTTCGCTGTTCTTTATATCTGCCATTGCTTTTAAGAGAATATAACAGCCTGCACGATTATCAAGTGCTTTTGAAATAACCGTATCACCGTTTTTGTGAAACTCACCTTCAAATACAGCTGTATCACCTGTTTTCACAAGCTTTTCTACCTCTGTCTTGCTTCTTGCGCCTATATCAACATACAGCTTTGAAACCTCAGCCTTTTCTTTAAAGCTTTCCTCCTCACAGCCGATTACGCCGACAGTACCGTTCAAAAATCTTACTCTGCGATGCACAAGCTCCTTTATATAAAGACCGCCAACAGAACCAAATCTGATAAAACCATTTTCATCAACAAAGGTTGCAATTATTCCGATTTCGTCCATGTGTGCATCAAACATAAGCTTTTTACCGTTACCTGCTTTATGAGCAATAACAGAACCCAGAGCGTCCTCTGTTACGTCATATCCAAGACGTTGAGCTTCTGACTTGATAAATTCACGTATTCCCTTTTCTCTGCCTGACGGAGAATCTATCTCAGTCAGCTTTTTCAATAATTCCATCTATAATCACATCACTTTCTTTAATAACAGCCTTACACAAAGCCGTAACCGAATTAATGTCGTTTTTATCCATAAAGCATACAGGCGTATGCGAATATCTGCATGGGATACCCACGCACGCAACAACAGCACCTCTTGCCGCAGCTGAGACCGCACCTGCTATTGTGGTATTAACAGACGCGGTCTTGTCCTGAACCTTAATCTGATATTTTTCGGCAAGCTCATTTATCGCCGATGTAAAAACAGCATCTGAAATATTGGTTTTATCCATATACTCAATCACTGCACCACAACCAAGCTTTGCCTGTGGTGTTTTTGACTTATACACATCAGCCGTATCCACCGTATCAATAACAACCGCAAAATCAGGCTGAACCTTAAACGTCGCCGTCATCATACCTCTGCCCGAAATCCTTGCAGGAATTTCACGCTGTGTTGAGAACACAAAATATGTGTCATATGCAGGCGTTTCACTCATTGCATCAATCAGACACACCGAACCGAAACGGTCAAAAGCCTTACCCTTAATTCTGTTTCCAATCTCACAAAATTCTGTATCAAATGCTACATAGTCGCCTAATTTGACGCTCTTTTCTGCTGTCTTTTTATCCTTTGCACCTATATCTATATATAGTGAGGATAATTCAACTGCCGTTTCTCTCTCCGCTTTTTTCTGTAAATGTATCGCTTTCATGCCGATTACGCCTTTTACACGGTCGTTACCGATAACTACACGCTTTGAAATAAGCGTGCGTGGGTCTATGCTTCCCACCGACTTTACCTTTATATATCCCTTATCGGTAATATTGCTTACTATAAATCCGGCTTCATCTATATTTGTACCGAGCATAAGCTTGTACTTATCTGACTTACCCTTTTTATATGCGATTATATTCCCCATCGAATCGACCTGTATATCATCACACAGGTTTTCTATATTGGAAAGAATTAATTTGCGAGCTTCGCCCTCATTGCCTGAAACAGCACTAAGCTCACTGAATTTTTTTAAAGAGACAGCCATGAAATATCACCCTCCAATCCCTTTATAAATTCAGCTATAAGCTCTGATGTAGCCTTTACATCATTTATATCAAGCGTTTCAACAGATGTATGCATATATTTTAACGGTATCGACAACAGTGCCGTCGCAATACCACCGCCCGACACCTGTATTTCCCATGCGTCCGTACCTGTACAGCCACCGTCTATGTCTATACTGCATTTAATTTTTCTGTCCCTTGCTGTTTTTTCAAGCCTGTCTGTCAAAATCGGATGCAGGTTCGGACCTTTTGAAAGCACCGTACCCGTGCCAAGCTCAAACGCATTTTTGTCATTATCGGGAGTTATGCCGTGCGTTACATCTATTGCAATCGCCATATCGGGAGCAATCCCAAAAGATGTTGTTTTTCCGCCACGACAGCCGACCTCCTCCTGTACAGCCGCAACTGCGTAAACATCACAATTAAGCTCCGCATTGCTGAGCTTTTCCATAACCTTTATAATAGCTGCAACGCTTGCACGGTCGTCCATCGTCTTTGAGCTGAACTGACTTTTTCCCATTGCACCCACCGACTGCGGAAGTGTTATACTGTCGCCTACGGCTATTAACGATTTAACCGTATCAGCATCAAGACCTGTATCAATAGCCATATCCTCATGCTTATAGCTCTTTTCGGTATCAGTCATAAACGACGGCTTTACTCCGATAACGCCGTACACATCTTCCTTGCCGTGAATTGTAACCTCAAGTGACGGTAAAATTCTCTCATCAACACCGCCCACATCTGTGAACGTGATAAATCCCTCATCAGTTATAGACGTAACCATTAACCCGATTTCGTCCATATGTGCTTCTATCATAATCTTCGGTGCGTTCGATTTCCCGCATCTACGGCAACCGATTACCGAACCAAGTGTATCAATTTTCACTTCATCACAGAACGGTCTGAACAGTTCTGCAATTTCCTCATTTATACGGTATTCGTAACCCGAAATACCACGTAAATCACTCAATTTACGTATCAACTTCTTCATCAGACAAATGTCCTTTCAATTTTATACTAATTCATTAACAAGCTTTTTAAACAGATTACCACGCTGTTCAAAATTGCGGAACATATCAAAGCTTGTTGATGCAGGTGACAGCAATACAACATCGCCGTCAGCAGCCTTTGACCTTGCTGTATTTACAGCGTCCTCATAAGTTGAAACACGTATCATTTCAACCTCGCCGTTTTTATCAACAGCATTTACGGCATCTGCTATTTTATCAGTTGTTGCACCTATTAATATAAGCGTTTTTACATTCTTAACAATAGGTTCTCCTATTTCGTCATACGGTATTCCTTTATCCTTACCGCCCGAAATCATTATAACCTTTTCAGGGAACACGTTAAGAGTGTTTATTGTTCGGTTCGGGCTTGAATCTATTGAGCTGTTGTAATAGCGAACACCCTCAAATGTACGCACGAGCTCTATTCTGTGCGGTACACCGCCGAAATCTTTAGCAACATTTACAATAATTTCATCATCAACAAGACCATTCACAGCCGCTATTGCCGCCATGTAGTTCTCAACATTGTGCATACCCGGTATTTTTATGTCGTTAATATCAAGTACTGCACGGTTATCGCAGTAAATCATATCGCCCACAAGGCAAACCGATGCATTTGTCTTGCGTGAAAACATCTTAACGTCAACGTGTGCCAGCGGCAAAAGTGCTCTACTATCTGCATTGTCTGCGTTCAGGATAAGCTTATTATCATGCGACATATGCTTAAATATATTTGTTTTTGCATCTATATACTCATCATAGTCTGTATGCCAGTCAAGATGATTCGGACTAAGGTTTGTTATAACACCGATTTCAGGCGAATACGGCATGGTGTGAAGCTGGAACGATGATAGCTCAAGAATAACATAATCATCATCACGCATATCATCAACATCGGCAAGGAGCGGATTACCTATGTTACCTCCAAGCCATGTTTTATACCCTGCCTCGGTCATCATACGGTGAATAAGCGTAGTAGTTGTAGTTTTTCCGTCCGAGCCCGTAACGGCTATTATATGTGACGGACAAAGCTCAAAAAACGTTTCCATTTCAGATGTTATCTTCGCACCGTGCTCAGCCGCTTTTTTTAGCGCCGGAACATCAAAACGCATACCCGGTGTTTTAAATATAATATCCTCTGTCAAGTTATCAAGATAACCTTCGCCAAGGCTTGTTTTAACCCCAAGCTCACAGCACTTTTTATAATTATCACCAAGCCACTCTGCATCATGTGCATCGCAGGCGGTCACATTCGCCCCTGCTTTTACAAGATATTCAATAAGCGGCATATTGGATATACCAATACCGATTACGGTTATATTTTTGCCTTTTATATTTTCCTTAAACAAATCTGCCTTAGTCATTTTTTTCGTTTACTCCTTGAATAAATTCATTAATGTATATATTATACTAAATTTGTTATCAAATGTAAAGAGAAATAAACGAAAAAGAAGCTGTCATTAACAGCTTCAATCTCATACTGTATTATTGTTGTCATCAAAAGATAATTGATTTCTTTATTTCTTTCTTTTTTCGACAATCTTTACTATAAGGGATATAAGGTTTAGATGCAAACCTTTTTTAGTGGTAGTTCGTGCTAAGTTAGGACAAAAAAAATTTATT
>CAYMCT010000104.1:589-5560 GCA_964389075.1 uncultured Lachnospiraceae bacterium | reverse complement strand
GCTTTACATACCCGCTTCTTACGAGATTCGGATCGTAAGAAAATATATCGGGTGCTGTTCCGCTCTCACATGCAATCTTGATTGTGTCTGAGTAATTATCTGCTTTTACCTCGTACTTAATCTCGATGTCATCGTGAGTCGCATTAAACTGATCGATTTGTTTCTGTCTTACATCCATCTCACTTCGATCAGATGACCAGATAGTAATCACTTGCTTTCCGCTACTATCCGTCCCGCTGCAGCCTGCCATAACGGTACATACCATAGCTACTGCAATTGCCGTGCTTAGAAGTCTCTTTAACTTCATCTTCATCGCCTCTTTCTTTAATTTATTTTAATTATAATAATTAACCTTTTACTGCTCCGTCAGATAAACCGTTTAAGAAATTCTTATTCGCTATAATATACATAATAACTATCGGAACAATTGATATTGTTGCACCGGCGAGCATTAATCCTGTATCTGTTGCCGCATGACCGGAATTTTTAAGCTCTACAATCGCTACAGTAAGTGGCTTCAGCTCATCATTACCCATTGTCAAAATTGACGGCATCAGGTATGAGTTCCATGTAGACTTAAAGGTGAACAATGCCACTGTAGCAATAATTGGTCTTATAAGCGGAAGAATTATCTGCCAGTATGTTCTAAAAAAGCCACAGCCGTCTATATATGCCGCTTCGTCTATTTCCTTCGATATACCTTTAAGGTATCCTGTTATCATAAATACATATGTAGCACCGCCAATTGCTACAATTATCTGACCTGCCAGCGAAAGATTTAATTTTAAAACTATCAAAAGCTTAAAAATCGGATATATTGTGACAACGGGCAGAGATATAAACATCGACGCCATATACATTCCCATAATAAATTTGCCACCCGGCAAGTCTGATCGCCTTGTAAGCACATATGCCGTCATAGATGTTACAATCACAGTTCCCAGCACTGCCAGCACGCATATTATTAAGCTGTTTGCACTATATCTCAGCAAATCTATATTTTCTACTGCATTAATATAGTTATTAAATGTCGGATGTACAGCCCAAAGCTTACCGGAGGTAAGAATTTCCATAGTCGGTTTAAATGATCCGAAAATTGTATATACTATTGGGAAAATCGTAATCAAGCTCATTGCAACCAATATTACAAAGATAATACCTCTTACAAGCTTGCCTGTTTTATCTACCTTCACTTGTATATTCTCCTTTCTGCATCAATCCTGGTAATTCATTTTCTTTGACACTCTAAGATATACAGCCGTAAACACTCCTATAATACAAGCTGCAAGGAATGCCAGACACGCACCATATCCGTAATCAGCCGCAACATCACTCGCAAAGAATTTATTGTATATGGAAAGTCCCATAATCTGCGTTGCATCATTAGGTCCGCCGCCCGTAAGTACAAATATTGTATCAAAGCCCTGTAAAGAGCCGATTATTGCAAGCATAAGCACCATTTGCAGCATAGGTGCGAGAAGAGGTAATGTTATCTTAAAAAATATCTGTATTCGATTTGCACCGTCAATATCAGCACTCTCATACACATCCATCGGTAAATTCTGCATTCCCGCCAGAATAAGCAGTACGTTCTGACCAAAATTCTGCCACACCGAAACAACAATAATAACTACCATTGCAAGAACCTTATCTTCAAGCCACGGTAATGCTTTATCTATCAAGCCTATATTCTGTAAATAGATGTTTATAATACCGTTATAGCTTGAGAAAAGAAATGAAAAAACAAGTCCCATTACCGCTGCGGAAGTAACAACGGGAAGATAAAATATTCCCCTGAATAAACCTATACCTTTTATTTTCTGATTAAGCATTGTTGCAACAAGAATTGCTAATGGTATTTCTATAATCAGCTTACCTCCTGCATATACAAAAGTGTTCACAACGGACTTCCACCACGCCGGATCTCTCGTAAACGCTCTTACGAAATTTTCCATACCTATAAATATCGGTTTTGTAATTCCGTCATATTCATAAAACATATACCTAAGACCCCAAAGAATCGGATAAATTCCGATTACACAAAAAAGTATAAACTGTGGTAACAGCATAGCGTATGCTGTATAATCCATTTTAGACAGCTTTCTTCTCTTAGCCTTCGGTTTATCTTTACTTACTTGCATTTTTATCCTCCTGTGTTTATTCGCTACCCTCAAATAATGCTATAACATCATCAAATGTACTCGGGTCGAAATCTCTGTACGGTTCATGGAAAGAGGTGTCAATATTACTTATTATTATCAGCCCTCGGTCATCCCAGTAAACAGTTTTACCTATAGCCTCCGCTGCTGCCCTCAACGGAATCAATGTTCTGTCCTCACTAAGCTCAGGTACCGTTTCAAGAGTTTTCAACTCGCCATTCACACTGTATTCCACGCTTCCGAGCATGAACTCCGCTTTATATTCACCACTTGTAATTGTTATCTTTCCATTTGAACTGTTGTAGTCTACCTTTGCTCCCATACTCTCGGCAACAAAGCGTAACGGCACAAGCGTGCTGCCGTTTTTGATTACAGGCTTTACATTTTTATTTTCATCTACGACTGTTCTTCTGTTGTTTACAAATGCCGTATTCTTACCCGGTTTTAAAACTGTGGTATATGCTAACTCATGCTCCGTAAGCTTTGTAAGCTTTCCGTATACTCCATTTTCTACAGTTTCAACCTCACCCTGTGCATCTGTCAGCACAAGGCTGAACGCAGGAATTATTATTTCGTCTGCAAACTCCTCTTCATATGTAGTAGGAATATCTACCTCCTCCGGTGATGGTGCATACGACGATGCAGTTGCATCTTTTATCATAAAATCCTTTATTGACTTGTCGCCCTCACCGCCGTATGACCAGTTACGTTTAAGCTTTAATCCCTTAACCGAAACTGCCACATCATGATTTGTATGGTTTACAAACGCAACATTATTTATCTTATCTTCACTGCCTAAGCCGTAAGCACTTACCTCCGGAAGATTTACATAGTAGTCCTGCTGCGGATTATTCCATGGCCACAGCTCAAGACTTGTATTTACTGTCTCATCGGTTAAATCCCAAAAATAAGTGTTTTTATCAAGATATATTCCTACCTCTTTATAGCAATAATATCTCGGAAGCATTACAACATCACCTTTTTTTGCATGAATCCACTCTGATGCCAAGCCAAATCCCGAACTGTCCTGCATACAGTGATACGACATTGTCTCAACAACATTACTTTCCAGTGCCATCAATATACGCTCTGCCGATGTAACCGCAATTCCCACATCATAGTTTGTATTCATTCTTCCCCGTGTAGGATTGTCTGCCTGTGCCATCATTATTTCATTTATATCGCCCCACTCAGTAAGCCATAACGGTTTTCCGTTGTAATCTCTGTTTTCAAGGAGCAATCCCAGGTAATAGTCCTGGTTAAATACGAAATGATCTCTCATATATTCATCCATTGTTACATAGCTTGTCTTCGACTGATGAGTATATGGATGGGTTGTTACTGCATCGTAATTACCGGTTCCAACCACTGTGTTCCAATTCCAGATTCTGCCTGCCTGCGTAAACTCCCAATCCTCCGGATTCGCAAATACTGAGTTATTAGGGTCTGCAAGGATTCGTTTCTCCATTGCCTTTGAAAGTCCTACAGATGCAACCTTCACATCAGGATATGCATCCTTTATCGCCTTGGTATAACGGTTCATATCCTCCGTAAATTCTCTGACAGTAGGCCACTTTGAAGTATAAACAGCTGCTGCTGCATAGTTCTCATTTGAAAGCTCTACATATAACGGCTGCGATGTATGTTTTTTAATTTCGCCTATCTGCCTTACAATTTCCTCCGGTGTAAAATCAGGCTGTGTTGTATTTAAACAATATATTATCGAAACATTATTCTTTTCGGCAATGTCGCAAAGGTCAGCAAGAGTGTATCCCTGGAATGTCCCTCCATAACCTCTTGATGACTCCTGTCCGGTACGGTAGTCAAATCTCTGCGAGCTTCCACCGCCCGGTATTCTTACATTTTTGTATTTTGAATCGGCAACAACATCATACATATACGGTGTCGCAAATGCCTCACCTGTATTTATGGCACATCGGTCACCCATGCCTATTCCATAAAAATGCGGCGGAATTTCATGCTTACTTCCGCTTGCAGCAAGCACTGCTTTTGTCTGTATTTTTTCAGGTCGTTCCTTAACTGTTATCGTTATTCGTGCAGTATCAGCCACCGAACCGCCATAAGCAAGCTTTGCTGTTACCTCTGAAACCCCCGGTTTCTTCGCAATAACACCCATTGCATTTCCGTTTTCAGTTCCGTAAAGCTCTATAACGCTCTCATCACTGCTTGCCCAATAAGTCTTTTTAGCATCAGTGCTTGTCGGGTTGTAATATGCCATGACATCCATTGATTCTCCTACATACATTTCCCTTGCACCCATACCGAAATCTATTCGTTCAGCTTCGATACATACGCCATGCACTGCCGCCGATACAAGCTCTCCGTTTTCATCAAGAGCTTTAAGTAAAAATGCCCCCTTCGTCTTTGTATTAAGTTTGCCGTTTTCAACTACGGCAATATTTTCATTATCTGTTTCAAATGTTACTGCCTTATTTCCCTCGTTTTTAAATGAGATTTCATTTTCGCCCATATTCACATAACCCATATTCGTAAAGCAATAATCGCTACCTGCAGGGATTGACAACTTTACCCACTCTATTTCAGTCTGTGTACATATAGATCTGAAAGAGACACTTCCTTTATTGGCAGTATCATCCTTTATAGTTCCACAATCACGATATGATTTTGCACCGGCTTCTTTTATATAGAGCGAAATGTACCGTCCTTTTGCAACCATCTTTACACAATAGTCGGTATTCATTTTTATATCCATACTATAAAATTCATCGTCTCTGCCATCACGCAAAATTCTTACACCCTGCCCCGGTTTAAAATAAAAAAGTATATTCGT
>CAYMCT010000104.1:0-579 GCA_964389075.1 uncultured Lachnospiraceae bacterium | reverse complement strand
TATTCGTTCTCACCAAAAAACCGGTCCAGTTTGTAACTTCAGTGTTTGCATCTGCAATCCTGAAGCAATATTCAAGAGAGTAGTCACGCCAAGTCATTTCATTACGAAATTTTAAATATGCATTACATCCTGTTGATGTGGGCGATGTCAATACACCATTATTAACCTTCCAATCAGGTGCTACATCCCAAAACGTTCCTCCCCGTTCAAAATCATCTTCAAATATAACCGTTTCTTCATTTCTGAGAGCTGCGGACACAATATATGACGGGCAGTAATCCGCAAAACACATCACACAAAGCATCACAACGCATATTTGTCTTAATAATTTCATTTTCATTAATTACTCTCCTCTCTCTTGATGTTTTTTGCAATTATTCTTAAACTATTAATACCAATCCAACTATTCCCCAAGATATTTTAAAAAAATATTTGCATTTATTTTTGTCTTATGCTATAATACAATAAAACAAGGACAGTATTTCATAGTTCTATCAGCTTAATAATATTATATAATTTTCTTTGGTTAAAGTAAACAAATAAAAGTGACACATTTTTCGTTTTGTTGTCTTTTTATTG
>CAYMCT010000103.1:4897-5597 GCA_964389075.1 uncultured Lachnospiraceae bacterium | reverse complement strand
TAGCATCACTTGCTGACCTCTTCGTAAATGACGCTTTCGGTACAGCTCACAGAGCACACTGCTCAAACGTAGGTATTACAGAGTTCGTTAAGCCGGCAGTTGCAGGCTACCTCATCGGTAAGGAAATTGATTTCTTAGGAAACGCAGTTAACTCACCGGTAAGACCGCTTGTTGCAATTCTTGGCGGCTCAAAGGTTTCATCAAAGATTTCAGTAATTGAAAACCTTCTCAAAAAGGTTGACAAGCTCGTAATCGGCGGCGGTATGGCATACACATTCTTTGCAGCACAGGGCAAGACAACAGGAACATCACTTCTTGAGCCGGATTATATAGATTACGCTAAGAAGATGCTTGATGAAGCAGGCGATAAGCTTGTTCTTCCTATGGACACAGTTGTTACAGAAGCTTTTGATAACGATGCTCCGTCACAGGTGGTTGAGGGTAACATTCCTGACGGCTGGATGGGTCTTGATATTGGTCCTAAGTCAATTGCTGCATTCAAGGAAGTATTGAAGGATGCAAAGACTGTTGTATGGAACGGACCTATGGGCGTATTCGAAATGCCGAATTTCGCTAAGGGTACAAACGAGATAGCTTCGCTTTTAGCTGATCTTGACGCTACAACAATCATCGGCGGCGGCGACAGCGTTGCAGCTGTTAACCAGGCAGGTCTTGGCGACAAGATGAGCCACATCTCAAC
>CAYMCT010000103.1:0-4887 GCA_964389075.1 uncultured Lachnospiraceae bacterium | reverse complement strand
ATCAATGGAATTCCTTGAGGGTAAGGAATTACCAGGTATAGCAGCATTGAATGATAAATAATATAGAGGCTGGCTAAAATTGCCCATCTTGCACGTCTGTGCTCGCTTATGTATAAACATACACGGCGCTTGCGCAGCCGCACAACCTGAACAATTTTTTCGCAGCCTATCAGATACATTTACAAAGAAACGAGAGGTTTAAAAAATGGGAAAATATATCATAGCAGGTAACTGGAAGATGAACAAGCTTCCATCAGAAACATATGCATATGTTAAAGAAGTAGTAGAGGCTACAAAGGGTGCAGAGTGCGAGGTTGTATGCTGCACACCGTATGTATGTCTCCCGATGGCAGTAGAGGCTGCAAAGGGTACACACGTAAAGATAGGTGCTGAGAACCTTCATTTTGAGGATAAGGGTGCTTATACAGGTGAAGTTTCGGCTGATATGCTCGTTGACCTTGGTGTTGAATATGTAATTATGGGTCACAGCGAAAGACGTGAATACAACAACGAAACAGATGAAACTGTAAACCTGAAGGCTAAGAAGGCTCTTGAAAAGGGTCTTGTTCCAATCGTTTGCTGCGGTGAGTCACTTGAACAGCGTGAAGCCGGTATTACAATGGATTGGATCGCAATTCAGATAAAGAAGGCATTTGCAGGCATCAGTGCTGACGATGCTAAGAAGGTTGTAGTAGCTTACGAGCCTATCTGGGCTATCGGTACAGGCAAGACTGCTACAGATGAGCAGGCTGAAGAGGTTTGCGGTGCTATAAGAGCGCTTCTTGCGGACCTTTACGATGAGGCTACCGCTAAGGAAGTAACAATCCAGTATGGCGGAAGTATGAATGCTAAGAACTGTGCAGGTCTTTTGGCTAAGCCGAATATCGACGGCGGACTTATAGGCGGTGCATCGCTCGTAGCTGCTGATTTCGCAGTTATCACATCAGCTGCAAAATAAGATATGGAATATAGGGCTGTTAATGCAACAGCCCTATTTGCATAAGAGAGGCAGGAACACAAATTGAAGAAAATCATAAGTATTGTTGTTGCGGCTGCGATGCTTTTGTTGCAAACAAATATATTTGCTGCAAGCTTAGGGAATAATAATATAAGCTCTTCAGGTGCATTTGTTATGGATTATAATACGGGTGAAGAGCTGTATTCATATATGCCCGATAACCCCCGTGCACCGGGAAGTATGACAAAGATAATGACAATTTATGTTGTGCTTGAGGCAATAAAGAACGGTGAGATAAACTACGATACCGTAACGCAAATCAGCTCAAAAACATACAACATATCGAGAAATTCTCTTTATCAGTCAGTTCTTCCGCTTTATTATAATACAGACTACCGTGTGGACGAGCTTATAGACGTAGTAATTGTATATTCGGCCTGCGGCGCGGCGCTTGCTCTTGCGGAGCTTGTAAGCGGCAGTGAGGAAGCGTTCGTAAAACGAATGAACGAAACCTCCTGGAGAATGGGAATTGATGCGCAATATTTTGACTGTATGGGAATAGCCAACAATCAGGTTACCCCAAGAGCGATGGCAACGCTTGCAAAAAATATAATATCTGACTATCCTGAAATATTGGATATTACAAAACAGAAGTCGGTCAACTTCCACGGCAGAACATATTCAACAACAAATAAACTTCTGAACTCGTACTATTACAGCGGTGCTGACGGTCTTAAAACCGGCACAACTGCATATGCAGGTTATTGCTTCTGCGGTACTGCACAGAGAGACGGAGAGCGTGTAATAGCTGTAACAATGGCATCATCGTCTGGCAGTCAGAGGTTTATTGATACAAGACTGATGCTCGATTACGGCTTCAGCAAAATAGCATCAAACAGATATATTTATACTACCGATGCAAGAACATACATAAACGGAGCTGAGATTCCGTGTTTCTATACGAAGAAAAACGGTACAGTTATTCTTGCAGAGGATTTGCACGCATATGGCTATGATATCAATTATGTTGATGCTGAAAAGACAGTGTATGCTACATATAATCCGTCGAAACCGCATAGTCCGATACCGATGGAATACTATCATAGCTTTGCACCAATGAAGGCATTTATGAAATATTATGAGCCTTCGGATATACGTGTGGTCATACGCAAGGGTGATACGGAGCTTGTTGCGGAAAACGCTCTGAAGCTCGCCGGATATATGGCGATACCTGCAGAAACATTGAAAAACGTGTCATCGGCTTATGAGCAGGATTCAAACATAATAAATATAAAATACTAACGGAGGTTCTATGAAATCAAAGATAATTATCGGATTTTTGACGTTTATGCTTTCAGTGCACGGTGCATTTGCAATGAACGGAGAAGAAAAGAAAATAAGTGTAACGGTAAACGGGACAGAGATAGCATTTGAGGATCAGCAGCCTGTAATTATTAATGAACGCACATTAATTCCTATACGTGGAGTTATGGAAGCGATGGGGAAAACGGTGTCATGGGAAGCTGAAACATCATCTGTGGTGATTTCAGATGCAACTACAACAGTAAAGCTTGCAATAGGCTCTGACGTAATGTATCAGACAGTAATCGACAGTGCAAACAATGAAACGATTTCGTTTGAAGTACCGCTTGATACTGCACCTATGCTTATAAATGACCGTACCTGTTTGCCTGTCAGAGCGGTTGCGGAAGCTTTTATGGCGACGGTTGACTGGGACGGAGCATCTCAGACTGTTATGATTGTGACGGCTGATTTGTTATGTTAAAAATAAGAAGCTTAATATTTGCGGCAATGCTGTGCTTTACCTGCACTGCCTATGCCGCAGAAATAGAGATTACACAGACCTCGGTTATTGCCGATGGAAAACCACATTCATTCGTACAGGCACAGCCGTTTATTGTGGGTGACACTGTATATGTGCCGGTATCCGAGTTTTTTTCTGCTCTTGGATGTGAGGTGTTACGTGAACAGAGTATAGATGCATTGTCTGTCTACAGTGATACAAAGCATTCGGTTATACTTTCAGATAATTCCGAGCATATAGTCGGATACAGTATGTACAGTTATATGCACCCGTCAAGGTATGTTGGAGGTCGGGAATATATTCCGCTTGAGCTTGCGGAGGATATATGCGGCAAGGAAATAACCGTTACAGAGCAGATAACATCGCTGCCGGGTGAGGCTATCGGCGACGATTACAGAATCAGTGAAGAAAGTATTGTTGACTGCGGAAATTGTTATGTTCTTAATAAGCAATATATGTTCAGTCCGGTAACGGTGCATGACAGACGTGCAGAAAAATATGCTGATATTGTAAACCGCATAGCAGAGGCAGTTCCGGAGGTGCAGGTTTACAGTCTGCTTGTTCCTGACTCGTGTGAAATATACGCACCGAAGCGGTTTTATACAGCTCAAAGACGGACGTTTGAGATAGTGCAGCAAAATCTTTCAGACAGAGTTAAATCTGTAAATGCCGTAGATGCACTGTTATCTCATGCAGACGAGAAAATATATTTTTCAACGGACCATCACTGGACTCACAGGGGTGCATTCTATGCATGGGAGGCATTCGTAAAAGAAAAGGGCTTTGAAGCGATGTCGCTTGACAGCTTTGAAAAGGCGGACACTGACGCTTTTTCGGGTTCTTATATACAGCGATTGGGCGGCGGATTTACTGCGGCAGATGTGCTGTTAAAGCCGACTGAAACGATGGAGCGTTTTTTGCCGGGGTATGACACAACCGTAACAATATATTCTGACAGCCGTATGGAAAAAATGATTGGCAGAGTACCGCTCATTAATACAAAGAATAATTCATACAGCTGTTTTATATCAGGAGACCATCCGTTATCTGTAATAGAGAGCAGTGTCGGTAACGGCAAAAAACTGGCAATTATAAAGGAATCATTTGGAAATGCACTTGCAACATGGGCAGTTAATAATTATCAATATGTATATGTAATTGATATAAGAGGCTTTGGAGGCGGTCAGCTTAAAATCTCCGATTTCTATGCAAAGACACAGTTTGATGACTTGATTATAGAAAGCTATCCGACAACAATAGAAAGCAAAGAGCTTAGCGGATATCTGGAGGAAATAGCAGGCTGAGCCACTATTATAAAGGAGGAAAACAAATTGGCAAAATCACCTATAGCATTAATCATTATGGACGGCTACGGCATCAACCAAACAGCGGAGGGCAATGCAATAGCAGAAGCAAAAACGCCGTATCTTGATTCATATTTCAAGAATTATCCAAACTCACAGCTTTTAGCAAGCGGACTTGCAGTAGGCTTGCCTGACGGACAGATGGGCAACAGTGAGGTTGGTCATACAAACATCGGTGCAGGCAGAGTAGTGTATCAGATGCTTGTTAAGATTACTAAGGATATAGAAGAAGGTCCGTTCTTTGAGAACAAGGCACTCAAGGATGCTATGCAGAGCGCAAAGGATAATGATAAATCACTTCATCTTATCGGTTTGCTTTCAGACGGCGGTGTTCACAGTCACTTCAAGCACCTTGTAGGCTTGCTTGAAATGGCAAACAAGATGGGACTTACTAAGGTATATGTTCACACATTCCACGATGGTCGTGATGTTCCGCCAACATCAGGTGTTGACTATATGCAGCAGCTTGTAGACGAGATGGACAGAATCGGTACAGGCTCCGTTGCAACAATCAGCGGCAGATACTATGCAATGGACAGAGATAATGCGTGGGACAGAGTAGAAAAAGCGTACAACGCAATGGTTATGGGCGAGGGTAAAGAAGCAGCATGCCCTGTAGAGGCTATCAAGGCTTCATATGAGAACGGTGTTACAGACGAGTTTATCGTTCCTACTGTTATAAATAAGGACGGTATGATAGGCGAGGGTGACAGTGTTATTATGTTCAATTTCCGTCCTGA
>CAYMCT010000102.1:0-5610 GCA_964389075.1 uncultured Lachnospiraceae bacterium | reverse complement strand
ACAAGTGTTATTATAGCAAAATGAAAAGCATTTGTCAACACTTTTTTTGAAAAAATTTTCTTACTGTTAAATTTGCATAAGTGATTGCTTTAATTGTTAAGAATGCTATGTGGGATTTTAACAGAAGATTGCCGGACTGATAGTGCAAAATGCTGAAAATTATAATATTCTGACATATTTTTCAAAAAAAGTTTTGTGTCCCGAAATGTTTTGTGATATAATAATTACATTAAGAGGTTACCAAAACCTAATGGTTTTGTAATTGATGTAATTATTGTATCAGTGTGCAGCAAAGCAGATAGGCTGCTTTGTACTTATGATAGAATAAAATATATTAATTAAGCTGAAAGGAGAGCTGTATAATGGCAAGAACGGCAAGAGCTATCAGCAGCACGGGAATATATGCTGTAATCCTGAGAGCGGCTGAAGCTATTTTTGCAGAGGTTGATATGAAAGAAGCATTTATGAATGCTGCAAATACATATCTTGGTGACGGATTGCTGGCAATAAAAATTACAGACGAACGTGTGGAAATGCTGCTTGAGGAAAGTGAAAAGGGAATATCTATGGATATGAAGCCGCTTATCACCTCATTTGCAAGGACATATAACAGAGAGTATGACCATGAGGGCAAGGTTTTTATTGACAGGTTCAAGAGCGTACCCGTTGAAGATGATGATACTAAGGATGAATGCATAGCATATCTTGAAGGCGGAGAGCTTGCATGGCCGTTTGCGGGCGTCAGAGAAACACAGAGCAAGCCTGCACCAGAAAAGAAGCCTGCCGCAAAACAGGCAAAACCGGCTAAAAAGACCGAAAAGAAAAAGACGGCAAAGAGGCCTGCTGCAAAGCCTGTAAAGAAACCGGCAGAGGTTAAGAAGCCTGAACCGGAAGAGAAAAAGAAGGAGGAGCCGGCACCTGTCAGACGGCGTAATGAACTGCCGTCGTGGCTTTTGTAAAAATTTGTCGGACGTTTTTTGTTCTTAAAAGGATTTTGGACGCATAAAATTACCTATATATTAAGGAGGTAGTTTTATGCGTTTTTTTGTTGTGAAATTGAAACCTTTGCTGTTTACGTTATTGCTTGCGGCAGCTGCGGTTATTTTGTGTATTACTTCAGGACAGGCTGTTATGACGTTTTTAACCGGAGGCAGAGAGATACCAATCTACAGTGTGGAGCGTATCGATAACAAGATAGCACTTACCTTTGACTGTGCATGGAATGATGACGACATTGATGAGATAATCAGGGCGCTTAATGAATATGAGTGCAAAGCAACGTTTTTTGTTACCGGAAAATGGGCGGAAATGTACAGCGATTCACTTAACAAGCTTTACAGAAGCGGATTTGAAATAGGAATACATTCATATAATCATGATGATTATACAAAAATGTCTGCTGATGAGATTCTGAAGGATATGGAAAAGTGCGATAATGCTGTTATGAAGGCAATCGGAATAAAACCGATACTTGCACGGGTGCCGTCGGGTGAGTATGATAACAATTCGGTGCATACTATAGAAAACAGCGGAAGATTCTGCATTCAGTGGTCTGTGGACGGAATTGATTATGTGGAAACAACCGAATCGGAAATATACAACAGAGTAATGAGCAAAGTTAAGAGCGGTGATATAATTCTGCTCCATAACGGAACAGAGCATACTGCGAATGTATTGCCTGACCTTTTAAGACAACTGAAGTCAGGCTATGAGCTTGTGAATGTGTCAGAGCTGATTTATCATACTGATTATAAAATAGACCATACCGGCAGACAGTCGCAGCAAAAGATGTACTAAAGGCTTTTCGGCGAATAATGAGCTTGACAGATGTATGCATGGTGTGGTAAAATATAGGATAAGAATTATGTATAAAAACACAAAGGAGTAAAAAATATGCAGCGAGAAAGATTAGGAAGCCGGTTGGGTTTTATCCTTTTGAGTGCAGGATGTGCAATCGGCGTGGGTAATGTATGGAAGTTCCCGTGGATGACAGGTCAATATGGCGGCGGTATGTTTGTATTTATATATCTGTTCTTCCTTCTGGTAATGGGAATTCCGGTTATGACAATGGAATTTGCTGTCGGCAGAGCGAGTCAGAAAAGCCCTGTTCATATGTATCAGCAGATTGAAGCAAAAGGCAGTAAATGGCATATCCACGGCTATGCGTCAATGGCGGCTAACTATATTCTGATGATGTTCTATACTGCGGTAACCGGTTGGATGTTTAAGTATTTTGTTGATACAGCACGTGGTGCTTTTGTCGGTGCAAATCCGGAGCGTGTAAGCGAAATGTTCGGCGAAATGATGGGCGATCATGTGTCAATGATGATTTATATGACTATAGTTGTTGTTTTGGGCTGTATCATTTGTTCAATAGGACTTCAAAAGGGGCTTGAAAAAGTGACAAAGGTTATGATGCTTGCATTGTTGGTAATTATGCTTGTTCTTGCTGTTAACAGTATATTTCTTGATGGCGGTTCAGAAGGACTTAAATTCTATCTCAAGCCTGATATAGGAAATATGAAAGAAGAAGGAATCGGTAACGTAATAGTTGCGGCTATGAATCAGTCATTCTTTACCCTTAGTCTTGGTATAGGTTCAATGGCGATTTTCGGCAGCTATATCGGAAAAGAGCGTTCCTTGTTCGGTGAAGCTGTGAACGTTGCGATATTGGATACATTTGTTGCAATAACAGCAGGTCTTATCATATTCCCTGCTTGTTTTGCTTACAATGTTCCTACAGACAGCGGTCCGAACCTTATATTTGTAACGTTGCCAAATATATTTAATGATATTTCGTTGGGAAGATTGTGGGGAAGTCTATTCTTTGTATTTATGAGCTTTGCTGCATTCTCAACAATTCTTGCAGTATTTGAAAATATTATATCGTGCACGATGGACATTACTGGCTGGAGCAGAAAGAAGGCTTCAATGGTAAATATGGCATTACTGTTTGTACTTTCGGTTCCGTGCGTACTTGGATTTAATGTGTTAAGCAATATTCAGCCGATGGGTGAAGGATCTTCAATAATGGATTTGGAAGATTTTATTGTAAGCAATATATTCTTACCACTCGGCTCGATAATATTCATCCTTTTCTGTACCACCCGTTATGGCTGGGGATGGAAGAACTTTGTTGCTGAAGCTAATGAAGGTAAGGGTCTTAAAATTAAGAACTGGATGCGTATTTATATGGCGTACGTTTTACCGGTAATTGTATTTGTAATCTTTGTAATAGGCATTGTTCAGAAATTTATATAAAATTATTTTGGAGGGAGCAGCAGTCTCCCTCAATTTTTTTTGATAACCATATTGAAAAATGTAAAATATTGTGCTAAAATAATATGCAGAGAGAGTGTATGTGAAATGAGGAAGTGCGATGAAGAATAAAATTGTTTATGCATTCGGAGACAGTATAGTGTACGGTCATACACAGTCTGATACTGCATTTATGAACATAATAGCCGATGAGGACGGAATAATACTTAAGAAGTATGCGGTGAACGGTGCCACGATAATGAAATCACAAAAGCATATTCTTGCACAGGTTGAGGCGGCTCCGTCTGATAAGCCTGATGCGGTTGTTTTTGACGGGTATACCAACGATGCATATGAACCGGTGATGTCTGTACTGGGTGAAATTCAGTACGGCAAAGCTGATGAGCTTGATGATTCCACCTTCTGCGGCTGCTTTGAAAAAACTGTCAGAGCAATGCACGAAAAATGGAAGAATGTTCCGGTTATATTTGTAACGATACATAAAAGTGCAGGGCGTGATTGGGATATCCAATGCAGACTGCGTGAACTCGCAATTGAGATATGTAAAAAGTGGAATGTTTGCGTAGCTGATATTTTTGAAGAAACCGTCCTTGACACACGTGATGCTGCTCAAATGGAGAAATATATAATCGACGGTGTCGGTTCGCACCCGAACGAGGCTGCCTGCCGTGAGTTTTATGTGCCGAAGGTAAGGGAGAAGCTAAAAGAGGCTTTGGATAACGTAGAATAAGTTGTGGTGGAGAACGGTTTATGAATGCATTGTATGAGCCAAGAATGGAGCCGGTAATAAGCGGCGTAAAAAAAATAAAAGTATGGGATATGAATGAGTATCATTATCATAACGCATACGAGATATATTTGGTTACCGACGGTGACCGAGAGTTTGTTATTAATGGAAAAACATATATATTACAAGCCGGAGATCTGGCAATAATTGAACCGTATGTTTTACACTATACCAAAGCGCATAATTCACATACGATATCAAGATGGCTTTTTGATTTCCCGCAGGAATCGTTGGGAATTGTATTTTCGGAAAAAGAAACATCATATGCACTGAAAGAAATGCGTTCGTGTATAATTCATATTAATAATGAGGAAAAGGTGTGGTTTTCGAACCAGCTCAGGCAAATGATGGAATGCTTCAGCAGTCACGAGATTATACGCAGAAAAATCGCCGTTGCGATGACTGTTCAGCTGATTTTCAGACTGAGAGAGTTTGAGTCGGCAACAGAAAATATTCCTGTTCAGCGAAATGTTCTTCGCAAGGATGTGCTTGAAGCGATGCGGTACATACACGATAATTTTACAAACACAGAGTTTGCTTTAAAGGATGTGCTTAATTATGTACATATGAGCAAATCGAGATTTTCGGAGCTGTTCAAGCAAACCACGGGTGTGACGTATTTGAAATATCTGAGCTATGTAAGGGCAACTGCGGTTAAGAGGGAGCTTATTTCAGGACACGATTCCATATCGGCAATATCTGAACGTAACGGATTTTCTGAGGTGCAGAAGATGACCAGAGTGTTCAATGAAATATACGGAATGTCGCCCACGAAATACAGAAGAATGTTCCGGGATACTGTTATAGATGAATAAATGCGAAATAGGATTTTTTTAATGTTTTCGTGTGAAAGTAAGGAAATATTGATATTGAAAAATCTTCAAACTGTGGTAAAATAATAATGATTTATTGAGGGGAAGAGAGAATATTAAAGAGCGGATGCATGGTATTCGTGAGAAAAAAACGCAGGCGGCGGGTCTGTGTTTTTTTCTTTTATACATATTGATTTATTAATGCTTAAGTGATATAATACTGATAATATTAGCAACAAGGAGAAGTATAAAAATGCTGAAAAAACTATTAGAATTATTTTTTGTGTTTTTCAAAATCGGTGCGTTCACTTTTGGAGGCGGTTATGCGATGATACCGCTTATTCAAAGGGAAACCGTAGAAAATAAAAAATGGATATCAGACGATGATATTCTCGAAATTATAGCGATTGCTGAGTCAACTCCGGGACCTATTGCTATTAATTCTGCTACTTTTTTAGGTTATAAAGTATGCGGAGTTTTTGGTGCGGCTTGTGCAACATTCGGCGTGGTGTTGCCGTCGTTTGTGGTTATTTCAATAATAGCGCGTGTTTTGCAGGAATTTGGCGACATAAAAGCAGTCCAGTATGCGTTCTGGGGTATAAGAGCAGGAGTTTTGGGACTGGTTGTAAAGGCTTTATGGACGATGTATAAAAAATGTCCGAAAAATATAACAGCTTACATTATTTTTGCAGTATCGTTTGTGACAGTAGCATTGTTTGACGTTCCGGTTCT
>CAYMCT010000101.1:0-5612 GCA_964389075.1 uncultured Lachnospiraceae bacterium | reverse complement strand
AACTCCATAAGTGTAAACTCAGGGTTATGACGTGTGTCAAGACCTTCATTACGGAAAACTCGTCCGATTTCGTATACTCTCTCAAGACCGCCTACGATAAGACGCTTTAAGTACAATTCAAGTGAAATACGAAGCTTGAAGTCCTCGTCCAGTGCGTTGAAGTGAGTTTCAAAAGGACGTGCTGCTGCACCGCCTGCGTTTGAAACAAGCATTGGTGTTTCTACCTCAATAAAGTCCTGTGCATCAAGATATTTTCTTATAGCTGTAACTATCTTCGAACGCTTTATGAAAGTATCCTTTACATCATTGTTCATAATGAGGTCAACATAGCGCTGTCTGTATCTCATATCGGTATCTGTCATACCGTGGAATTTCTCCGGCAGTGGCTGGAGCGACTTTGAAAGAAGTGTGATTTCTGCTGCACGAACTGAAATTTCGCCTGTTTCTGTTTTGAACACTTCGCCCTTCACACCTATAATGTCACCGATATCAAGCTTCTTAAAACGCTCATACTCGTCATCGCCCAGAATATCCTTCTTAGCGAACATCTGAATACGTCCGTCACGGTCAGCAACATCACCGAAGCCTACCTTACCCATACGGCGCTTTGACATAAGTCTGCCTGCTATAATAACCTCTTTGCCCTCAAAGTTTTCGAAGTTATCCTTTATATCCTTAGCGTTTGCATTACGCTCAAATTTCGTAATCTCAAACGGGTCCTTACCCGCCTCTACATATTCCGTGAGCTTGTCACGGCGATTTTTTAAGATTTGCTTTAATCTTGAACTATCCTGCTGTTCCATTTTAATCCTCCTAAAATACACATATATGTTTATTATACTACATTTTTCTTTAGATTACAATGGTTATTTTAACAAATTTTTTATTGTTTTTGACGGATACTTGACATTTTGAACACTTTTCTGTACAATATTATAGAATATTCCTTGGAAGGAGTGTATTTGTGAAAAAATTTCTATTACTGACAACACTGATGTTACTTACCTCCTGCAAAACCGCCGAAAGACCGGTTACAGAATTACAGGACATATCGTTCACATCAGATTGCAGTTATATATACACAGAAGATGAAACGCTTTCAGTAAAGCTTCCTGTAGAACCGATACCCGATGATGCAACCGGATATACTCTGAGCTACGCTTCTGACAATCCACATATTACCATTGATGAAAACGGCACTGTTAAATCAGACGGCACACCGGTTGATGCTACAGTAACAGTAACTTACGGAGCAATTACAAAAACACACGGTATATCTGTAATTGATAAGGTTGAGAGCTTTTCACTTTCGCAAAGTGAAATTTCACTGTTTGCTGACAGACCTGAGCCGGTTACTTTATCCGTGGTATGTGATGAAAATTTCTTAAAATATGTAACCTGGTATTCTGATAACGAAAGCATTGCATATGTTGACAACGGAACAGTTATCCCTAACGGCGTAGGTACCACAAGCATATATGCACAGATGCCCGACGGCAAATACACCGCAAAATGTACCGTTTATGTTGGACTTTACGATGTATCAATACGTTCTGTTTTTATCACCAATGCAATTGACAAGGTGCGTATCGGAGAGGAATATAAGCTTTCAGCATATGTTTACCCCGAAATTGTAAAGGACAAAACTGTTATATGGACAAGCTCTGACAGCAATATATTATCAGTTGACCGCAACGGAACGGTTCACGGCATTGCGTCCGGAACAGCAAGATTGACCGCAGAAACCACAAACGGAAAAACTGATTCTTTTGATATAACTGTTGTGCCGCAAAGTGATACTTCAGGCTATAAAATAGTTTCTAAATCCGTTTCAGAACGAATAGCGGCACTTTCAGGCACGCCCGAATTCAAAAGCTACAGCTATACACTTGCTGACATTACCGAACGTCAGATGCTGTGCGAGCCGCAGCCCGTTCATTATGATGATGACAGAGCCGCAGAATACGGAGAAGTATACAACGCACTTAATCCTCAGTCAAACGCATCCGGATACGGGAAGTATCAGTTTATTGACCTTTCGCATCAAAACGGAATTGACATTGATACACTTAACCGATACCTTCATGGAAAAGGGGTTCTCGAAGGAAAGGGCGTACAGTTCAAGGAAGCTGCAGACCGATATAAGCTGAGTGAGCTGTATCTCGTAACACACGCCTGCCTTGAATCAGGAAGCGGAACATCAAAGCTTGCAACAGGTGTTGATGTTAACGGAACAGTAGTTTATAACGTATTCGGAATAGGTGCATACGATGCAGGTGCTGTGAAGTACGGCTCGGAATACGCTTATAATATGGGCTGGACGTCTGTAGACGCCGCAATTGACGGCGGTGCAAGATGGATAAGCGAGAACTATATCAATAACACAAGCTACCGGCAAAACACGTTATACAAAATGCGCTGGAACCCCGACAGTCCCGGCGAGCATCAGTATGCAACCGACATAAACTGGGCAAAGGCGCAGGCGGAAATTTTAAAAACTATGTTTGATGCCTTCCCCACCGCTGAATTAAACTACGAAATTCCGCTCTATAACGGCGAAAAGGAATTTGAATTGAGATAGTTTTTTTCAACTTTTACAACAAAAATACCGCTGAAAGGTCAGCGGAATTTTTGTTATTCTTCATCCTCGTAAGGCATAAGCACGCCGACACGCATCATTTCGAGCATATCTATAACTGTGCATTTACCTTCGTCGTTCGCAGTTGAGAACGGCACAAGTACATCATCTTCGGTAAGCTCAAGCGTGTTTGCAATATCGTCAAGTCGTTCTTCGATTTCACGTTTTTTGAGCTTATCCATCTTAGTCGCAATTACAACAAGACGGTCGTGATAATGGCGTATCCATTCTGCCATCTGTATATCCTGTGCTGTAGGTGTATGACGGCTGTCAACCAGAAGAATGGTCTGAACGAGCTGCTCACGGTTAGCGAGATAGTCCTCCATCATACTTCCCCACTTTGCAACCTCCTCCTTTGAACGCTTTGCGTATCCATATCCCGGGAGGTCTACAAGATATATTTTCTCGTCAATGTTATAAAAATTAATCGTGATTGTTTTACCCGGTGTTCCCGAAACTCTTGCGAGCGATTTACGGTTAAGCACCTTGTTTATCATTGATGATTTTCCGACGTTTGAACGACCCGCAAACGCAAATTCAAGCATATCCGATTTCGGATACTGATTCTTTGATACTGCGGAGGTTTCAAACTTCGCATTCTGAAAGTTTATATTCATTCGATTTACTCCTTTGCAATTAAAGTAAAGCAGTTTCTATTACCGTATCCATACTTGAAACAGGTATGAACTCTATATTGTTACGAACCTCTTCAGGTACATCGTCTATATCAGGCTTGTTTTCCTCCGGAATAATCACGGTCTTTATACCGGCACGGTATGCCGCCATTGATTTCTCCTTGAGTCCTCCTATAGGCAGAACCTTGCCTCTTAAAGTAATCTCGCCTGTCATTGCAATATCACGGCGCACAGGACGCTGTGTGAGTGATGATATAACGGCGGTTGCCATAGTTATTCCTGCAGATGGACCGTCCTTAGGCACGGCACCCTCCGGAACGTGGATATGTATATCCTTTTCCTTGTGGAATGCATCATCTATATTCAGCATATTTGCAGATGCACGGATATAGCTTATAGCCGCCATTGCACTTTCCTTCATAACGTCACCAAGCTTACCGGTAAGCTCAACCTTGCCTGTACCGCTCATAACATTAACTTCGATTGAAAGAGTGTCACCGCCTACACTTGTCCACGCAAGACCACGGGCAACACCCACCTCGTCACTTTGATTCATAAGGTCAAAACGGAATTTTTCCTTACCGAGAAAATCAGCAAGATTTTCTTCTGTTACTGTTATGCAGTCAAGCTTATCCTCAAGGATACGCTTAGCCGCCTTACGGCATAACGATTCAAGAGTCTGCTCAAGCTTTCTCACGCCTGCCTCACGGGTGTAATGTTCTATAATCTTATTGATTGCTCCGTCTGTAACTACGAACTGTTCTGATTTCATTCCGGTCTTGCCGAGTGCCTTCTTGATAAGATAGTCCTTAGCAATATGGAACTTCTCGTTTGAGGTGTAGCCCGAAAGCCTGATGATTTCCATTCTGTCTAAAAGCGGCTGTGAAATCCGGTCAAGAGTGTTTGCTGTTGTTATGAACAGTACCTCCGACAAATCGAACGGAACCTCTAAGTAATGGTCACGGAACTCGCTGTTCTGCTCATTATCAAGCACCTCAAGCAATGCTGCTGACGGGTCACCCTTATAGTCTGTACCCATCTTGTCGATTTCATCCAGAAGCATAAGCGGATTCTTGACCTTTACCTCACGCATAGCCGCCATTATGCGTCCCTCCATTGCTCCGATATAGGTTTTTCTATGTCCCCTTATATCGGATTCATCGTGGATACCGCCTAATGATACACGTATAAACTTACGGTCAAGTGCACGTGCTATCGACTTTGCAACAGATGTTTTACCGACTCCCGGCGGTCCTTCAAGACATAACACTGTAGAATTCTTGCCCTTAGTCATACGGCGAACAGCTAAAAATTCAAGTATTCTTTCCTTGACTTTTTCAAGTCCGTAATGGTCCTCATCAAGAACCTGTGCCGCAAACTTCAAGTCAAGCTTTTCCTTCCTGGTCTTGTTCCAGGGCATATCAAGCACGGTTTCAAGATAGCTGCGTAATACTGCACTATCAGACCCCACCGGCGGAAGCTTTGCAAAACGCTCAACATCCTTCATAAGCTTTTCGGTATTGCTCTTGCCCATTTTTGCCTTTGTTATCTGCTCCTTAAAGCTTTCAACCTCTGCACCAATTCCGTCTTTATCGCCGAGCTCGTCCTGAATAACCTGCATCTGCTCACGCAGAAAATACTCGTGCTGATGCTCATCAATTCGTTTACGTGTTTTACGCATTATGGTCTGTTCAAGCTCTGCCACATCAGTAAGATGCTCAATGTTGTATACAAGATCCTCCGCACGGTTGCAATAATCAAGCTCGTCAAGAAGTCTTTGCTTTATTGGTATATCAAAATCAACCAATGCAGCAACCGTGTCACAAAGCTTACCCAAATGCGTTATAGACATTATATGCATAAACTTGTCAGCCTTCATTTTACTGTTCACAGCAAAATAGCCTTCGAGCCTGTTTTTGATTGTTCTGCAATATGCTTCCTCAATATCAGAAACTCCTGAGTACATTTCATTTATCTCTAATATCTCACACTGCAGATATGGCTTTGTTTCAACATATTCCTGTATTACGCCCCTCGAAACACCCTTAACAATAAGCCGTGTGATGTTTCCCGGCAAATGCATTACCTGCTTGATAGTAGCTATAGTTCCTGTATTATAGATACCATCAGGTGTCGGGACTTCGTCCTCAACATCCTTCTGCGCAACAAGGAAAATACGTGAATCAGCCTGCATAGCCGCCTCAATAGCTTTTAAGGACGCACTGCGGGCAACATCAAAATTCAGCTGCATATACGGAAAAACAACAAGTCCACGCATTGCCACTGTAGGCAAAATATGTATTTTGTTTTCCAATTTATTCACTCCAATTAGTTATATA
>CAYMCT010000100.1:0-5617 GCA_964389075.1 uncultured Lachnospiraceae bacterium | reverse complement strand
ATTTGCACGCTCTGCTGATATTGCCGCCGCCTGCTCTGCATCAAACTTTGTATCAGCATTCATAGAAAGTGTTATACTGCCGCTGCCCTCTACCATAAATCCTGTGATATTACCTGATATCAAAGCATTCTGATTTATTTCGCCGTTAAGCGGAATTTCCGATACTGTATCAGAATCAGTTATATAGAATATCTTTTCCACAGGCTCAGCCGTGTTTATCTTAGTTCCGTTATTGTTTACACCAAACTGTGTTGCAACAAGCTTACACTCAATCGGATACTGAGCTCCTGCCGGAATCTGATCAGGTGTTATTGTGTAGCTTCCGTCTACGTTCAGAGTTGCCTTAACAGGACCATATTCAATCATAAGGTCAACAGTAAGTCCTGCCGAGGATTCCGGTTTAACATCAAATGATGTAAAGCTCTTGTCAACATCTGCCACCTCAGGCATTGTTATATGCTGTTCACTGCCGCCCGATACAAACAACGGATAAATCATAAATGCATTTGTTGTGTATGCAAACTCCAGATTACCGTTTTCGTCATAGCAGTCGAATGCGTTGAGCGTCATATATGAATCCTGAGACGGGTTTCTGTAATATAATCTATTGTTCTTCCAACGCAGAATATTCTTCCACTTTGTTGATACGTTGTTCTCAATATCTGATTCTGTTAATTCAACCTGTTCAACTCCAACCCATTCAACCGGAGCCATAAGAGCCGTAATAACTGCCGGAGAATCACTCACGTTTGCAACCTTGCTTCCTGCACCAACATGGTCAGGTGATACTACATTCATTTTATCTACATACATAGCAAATGACATAGGATCATCTTCAAGTCCGTCTGCATACAGTGAATCATTCGGATTTATTGCGTCATAACGTGTTATTCTTGTAAACGCCTTAGGTGTCTTGTCAGATGGATCCTCCATCTGTATATACTGATGCTTTGTATCAAGCGGAGCTTCCGTTGCTTCCTCTGAAGCTGCATATACAAGTATAAGCTGCGGACGCTGCGAATCTTCTGTCGCCACCGCATTGTACGAAGTACCTGTTACACTGTCACTGTAGTAATCGTTTCCGCTCTGCGTTGTATCCTCCTGATCCGCATACTTTAAGAGAAGATATATCATATCTGTCTTATCAGCAATAGAGTCTGTAAGATCAAGCACAACAGAATTACCGTCATATTCGGCTATCAGGTCATCCTCTGTTACAGCCGCAACCACTTCCGGATCATATGTTCCGCTTTCCCACGGGTTCTCGCTCATCAGATAAACATTTGTTGGATGTCCTCCCCAACCAACAGTTCTCGTAAGCGAAAGCTTAACCATTTCAAGCTCTTTGGTTGAATCAACCTTAGACATATCAAAACCGAGCATAATGTCAAATCCCGTAGCAAGATAGTGAAGATCACCCTGCCACCAGTTCGGATTTCCTGTTTCCTCGCTGAATGCTTTGTCTATATCAGGATAAAGACGTGTATTGTCTGTTCTGTAGCTGATAGTTATCTGCGGTCTGGTAGTGTCTGTAGCACCGCTTGTTGTACTTAAATACATATCCGAGCCATGATACGGTGACGGATATCCGTCTGTAATATCACCGTTTGCCACTGCTTCATCATATGCAATTTTTTCATCATCGGTAATGCTGAGTGCAAAATACACCTTTTCCACACCGTCTGATATTGCAGTCTTAACAGTGTCTGTAACATCAACTGAAATTTTTGAGCCTTTGTCGGTAGATGAATTTATTACAGTTGAATTTTCATCAGACGGAACCTCTATTGTCGTTCCATCCTGAGCCTCGTTATACTGTGTAAGCTTAAAATTACGTGATGTATTTCCGTGATATACGTTAAATGAGAATGAAGCTTTATCAACAGGATACTCGCCGCTCATCTCCGCTGTATCAAAAACAAGCATTATACTGTTATCGTAACGTACATAGTTTCCGGACTTAGCTTCACCTGTTGATGTGCTGAACTGCGTTTCATATGATGAAAAAACAGTTGTAGCATTATTCTCTGTTTCCTCTGCTAAATCTTTACGGTCATTTGTAAAGTTTCTTATCTTGTTATATATTGACTCGCTCGGGAACCATACCATGTTTTTCTGTTCTTCTTCAGTAAATGCACTGACATCGCCGTGAGCATACTCGCTTTCATCATATTCGGTACTTCTTGTTCCGAACATTTCAAGCTCTGCAACATATCCGCTGTCTGTTAAGTCAGTAAGAACATAATCCTCAGCTATTTTTTCCTGTGATGTTGCCTGCTCACCAAGTCTTAACGGAATAACCTCGTCAAGATATGCAGCCATCATTTCATTAGCTTCCTCACTCCAGTCATAATGACCTGTTTCCCATTCTATTGACATGGTAATCAATCGGTCAGTCCCTTTCTGACGTACATTTTTAAGCTTCTGAGTGTCGTTATCTATGTAATTATCCTTTCTTTCCGGATTATCATATCCGGCATGTTCCGTAAACTGTCCGTTTTCATAATAAGTAGGAACACCGGGCTGTATCTCATAATTATCAGGTAACCCTGCAATACTCATGCTTGTTCCAGCCTTTAAGCATATCTGGGCAATGGTTCTTGTCGGATCCCATGAACCCATCGTACTTCCCGGACCCATACCTGCCGAATGACCAACACCTATAAACGGTGTATAACGCAGTTCATCATAACCCGAAACCGCTGCAAAACGTGCCATAGCCTCGTCGAGCATAGCACCTGCATTATAGCCCGTACCGTCTTCCCCGTCACGATATTCAAAACTGCTTATTGCTGAATTTGCACCGGAATCTTTGGTGGTGTTTCTTGCGTGCATATACACAATTCCGATATTATATTTTGCAAGCACATCACGCACCGTCTTTGATTTCATTACTCTTGCCTCGCCGAGGTTAGACTTTGCAAACAAGACACCGTTTATGTGCTGTGCACTCTGCGGTACCCACATATACGCAAAATATGTATCGCCCTCAACACAGTACTGATACGTGTCATCAATAAGCTGTGCTGCGTTACTGCTGTATACATTCTGATTAACATCAGTGTTAAGATTGCTGTAGCTTGAACTCTCTGCCAAACCCGTTACAGGCATTACACCGACAGTCATCGCTGCAGTAAGCGTCATGGCTATTAATTGCTTTTTCATTTTCATCCACCTTTCATTATTTTATACATATATTCTATCACATTTCTTGTTAAGTATCAACATTAATATTTAACTATTATATTTGTTTTTAATGAAATTTACACAAATAAGACAAATGAATCAAACAAATGGGTACCGCTTAATACGGCACCCATTTGTGATTATCAATATGAAAACTGTAATGAATCAAGTGTTTTTTTCTGTATATTAGCGATATTTTTTTCGTTTAATACATTCTCTGTTAAATTTACACCGTCAACTACTGCACTGGTTGTTGTAATACTTGATTTATCATCAAAAAGGGTGATTGCAATATCCGGTAAGCTGTATCTTTTTTTCATTCTATCGACTCTCCCTTCTTATTCCACTACTGTTACCGTTTTTATATCGTCTGTAGTATATTCGCCGTTAGTTCCGTATAATATTATACCCATATTAACAGAACCGTTGCCCGAAAGCACCGGAAGTGTTACTTCGGTTTGTGCTTTCATTCCGTTATTTAAGGTTATTAGCCAGTTAAGCACCGGATTCCACGACGGAATTGTAAGCTCCTCTACATACCACGCCTTTGCATCTGAATTTACTCCGGCTGTTGACGTATCAACATCTGTAAGTGCAGTTGCACCTGCATAAACTGCCTTTGTGAGAGTCATAGTAGGAAGATTTGATGCCGTAATCGGATAGTCATACTTTGAGCCGTTCCAGCCGCCTATGTAGCTGTAGTAATCTATTCCGCCTGAGTTCTCGTTTGTTATTGTAAGCGTGTTTGTTTCACCTGCATTTACGGTAGTAAAGGCTACGTTTACGGTTGCTTCTGTATCAACACTCACACCGTTCATTTCAGCCTTCATGTTCAAAGCATTCCATGCATTAGCCCGAACAGGCACATAAATCTCTGCCGACTTGTAAGTATAACCATTCTCCAATGCAGGAACATTAAATGTAACATCCATAGGATTTGTGCTTGAAATATAATATGTACTTGCTGTACCGACCACTATAACCTTGCTTGGATCACTGTTTACAAGACATGATACAGTAATATCGTTTTCAGGCATTGTAAATGTGTATACCTTATCCGATACCTTTGTAAAGCTTGTCGGATTAATACCGGTTACTACAAGTGAATTATAAACATAATAATCAGGTACTGTTACCGATACAGTTTCGCCCTTTGATGCTGTACTCTGCACTGATACATTAGACGCTGTAATAGTATATGGTGTTGTGGTTGTAAGCTTTAAGCTCTGACCGTCAATATATGTATACCACGCTGTTCCCTCTGAATCAGCTGCGATTGTGAAATCAGATGTTGACGGTGTTACACCGTCTGCATATTTAACAATCGCCGTATCCTCACTGTATGAAGCAGGTGTAATTTCAGCATGTGTTCCGCTTGTTGTAAACGCACCGTTTACGGTTATTGTCTTATCAGCCGCAAGATACAAGCTTCCAATCTTCGCACTGCCGCTGATTTTCATATTATTGTTATTAACATATACATCATAGCCGGTGTTTGAGCTGATTGTACCGCCGCTCATATTAAATGAACCGCTTTCCATAACACTCACACCGCCGCCATAGCTGCCCTCTGACGAGTTGCCTGTAATAACACCGCCGCTCATATTTGTAACACCCCAGCCAACGATTGAAACACCTCCGCCGCCGAGGTTAGTGCTGTCAGAATTTGTAGCCGCATTACCCGTAATTATTCCACCATAAATATTTAGTGTACTGCCTGTTTTACAGTCTATACCGCCGCCTCGAGCCGAATTTCCGCCTGTTATAACAACTCCGTTATACAGATTGAGTGAACCCTTATTGATTTCGGCAAATCTGTTTTTGCTGTTGGCGTTGAATGTAAGTGCCGTTGCTTTGTTTGTTGCTGCCTCATCAGCTTTACCGAACGTAAGTACAGGTGATGTTGCTTTATCCCAGACGAGGAACATCATATTATTTGATGTCTGTTTAACCTCTGCGGCAAAATCACCGTTTACGAATGTAATATTCTCAGACGAATCCATACCACTCAGCTGTGATGTTGCACTGTCAGAATAAATCTCTATTATGTGTGCGTTATTGTCTGCACTTGCAGTATTTACAGCCACATCATAATTTGACTGCTCTGTACCATCAAGGAATACACCGCTCTTTGTATCAGTATCGGTAATATAGAATGTCTGCTCAGTCGTTGCACCATTGATTGACTCCCATTTGCCGAGATTTGATGCTACTACGTTCACTGCAATCGGATACTCTGCATTCAGAGGAATCTCATCCTCTAAAATTTCAATCTGCCATGAGTATGAACCGTCATCTTTAACTGTTCTTACAGCCTGTGCAGGACCGTACTCTACAAATACGTCTGTGTAGCTCTGCAAATCACTGTCACTTGAAGTATATGTTACATCTAAAGTTGTTTCTGCATTCTCATTCTTTATGTTCACGTTCG
>CAYMCT010000099.1:0-5662 GCA_964389075.1 uncultured Lachnospiraceae bacterium | reverse complement strand
TATCGGACGGCGTGTGTTTATATCAATCTTCATACCAAGCAGTGTATTTATAAGCGATAAACCATCTGCACCGCCGGCTTCTGCCGCCTTTGCAATCTCCGTTACCGATGTAACATTCGGTGAAAGCTTTACAACGAGCGGTTTTTTACACTTTTTCTTTACCTCACGGGTAAGCTCCTCAACAACTGCCGCATCTGTTCCGAATGCAAGTCCGCCATGCTTTACGTTAGGACACGAGATGTTCATCTCAATAAGTGCTGCATCTGTTTCAGAAAGGATTTCTGCCATTTCGGCATATTCTTCTATTGTGTTGCCCGACATATTTGCAATTACATTTGTATCAAACTCTTTTGCAAGCTCAGGCATAATATATTTCGCAAACACCTCAACACCGGGGTTCTGCAGACCTACACTGTTTAATATACCCGAAGGTGTTTCTGCAATTCTCGGTGCAGGATTTCCGCCCCTCGGCTGACGTGTAAGACCTTTAGCCGCAAAACCGCCATATTCCGAAAGCGGCGCATATTCGTTATACTCATATCCGAAACCGAATGTTCCTGACGCTGTAACGATTGGGTTTCTGAACTTTACTCCACAGTATTCAACTTCAAGCTTAGCCATTATAATACAACCTCCTTTGAATCAAATACCGGACCGCAGGAGCATACCTGCTTATATTTGCCCATACCCTCATCCTTTGTTTCACAAACGCAAGTGAGACACGCACCGATTCCGCAGCCCATTCGCTGTTCAAGAGAGAGCTGGCACGGAATATTTCTGTATTCCGCAACCTGCTTAACAGCTTTAAGCATCGGTGTAGGACCACAGCAATAAATCACGTCTACCTCATTTTCAAGCAGATACTCACCCATTGCACCTATTGCAAAGCCATTATAGCCGTAAGTGCCGTCGTCAGTACAGATTGTTACATTGTTGTGTGCCTGCAAATAGTCGTCCTCCAAAACAACAAGCTCCTTTGTACGGAAGCCGAGGAATACAGCACCTTCAGTTTCTCTTGCAAGCTTCAAAAGCGGAAATACGCCTATTCCGCCGCCGATTACAACTGCTTTTTTGCCCGGTTCCACCGTAAATCCGTGTCCGAGCGGGCCCATAATATCAATCTTATCGCCTACTTCAAATTTTGCAAGCTCCTTTGTACCCTCGCCCTTTACCTGGAATGCGAAACGCACAAAATCCTCTCCGAAATCACATATACTTATAGGACGGCGCAACAAAGTTGAACCGCCGCAGGTTATATGCAAAAACTGACCTACATTTGCCTGCTTTGCAATCTCAGGTGCTTTCACAACAAAATCGAAAATACCCGGACAAAGCTCAGTTTTTAGTATTAGTTCACACTGATATGTCTTTTTCATAACACACCTACTATATCCTCTCTCATTCTGATTGCCTCTGCTCTTGCCGCCTCAGCGAACTGTTCCTCTTTCCAGTCACCCTTCTTGTATGCACACATAATACCTCTTGATGAGTTTACTATCGCACCAAGACCGTCGTCATTAAAGCACGGCTTAACGCCCATAGCTCCGCCGCCCTGTGCGCCATAGCCCGGAACAAGGAAATATGACTGCTTCATTATCGAACGGAGTACCGTTGCCTGCTCAGGATATGTTGCACCTACAACCGCACCTACAGCACCGTAGCCGCTCTCGCCGATAGTTCCCTCATTCCACTTATTTACAAGCTCTGCAACATGCTCATAGATATGCTTGCCGTCAGCTGTCATATCCTGAAGCTCGCCCGATGACGGATTTGATGT
This sequence comes from uncultured Lachnospiraceae bacterium, assembly GCA_964389075.1. GTDB lineage: Bacteria > Bacillota > Clostridia > UBA1381 > UBA1381 > Ornithomonoglobus. The sequence goes on along the minus strand of CAYMCT010000099.1, from coordinate 3,885 downwards.
TTTAACAAGCGCAAATATCGCCTTGTCACATGCCACGCAGTCGTTCACAAACGGCTTTATACCGTCCGTGCCGAGGTATGGGTTTACTGTAACACAGTCAACCGGGCAAGGCTCTGCCTCTACACCGTCTATATCAACACTGCCAAGATATGCCTTTGAATACGCTTCAGCAGTTGAGCCTATATCGTTACGCTTAACGTCAAGAATTATATACAGTCCCTTTTCCTTTGCATACTCTATCGTTCTGTGAAGCACCTCTTCACCATGCAGACCGTACATCTCATAGAATGCACTCTGCGGCTTCACTGCCGGAACAACGTCATAGAACGAATCAATAAGACCTTTGTTGAATTCCCATATAGCCTCGCACGCACCCTTGAGAGTTTTGCCGTACTGCGCATATGCCTTTTCTCTTATATACTTCGGAACATAGTCAAGAACCGGGTCAAGACCTGCCACTGACGGGTTTCCTTTTTCTTTTATTTTCTTTACCAATAAATCAATAGACATATCTTTTGTTTCCTTTCTTAAATTACTTCATCAATTCGCCCTGATTAACAACAATTTCTCCGCCAACTATAACATATTCAGGCTTTCCGTAAAGCTCGAAGCCGTCAAACGGTGTATTCTTTCCCTTTGAGTGAAGCTTTGATGCATCTACCGTCCACGGCTTTGCCGGATCGAAGATAACAATATCTGCACCGTGACCCACACTCAGGTCGCCCTTTGATATTCCAAGCAGCTTTGCAGGGTTTGCAGACATCTTTTCAATCAGCTCACTCATTGTAAGCACACCCTCGTTTACAAGATACTTTATACCCAGTCCCAGTGATGTTTCAAGACCCACTATTCCGTTTTTGGCATAGCCGAATTCACACTGCTTTTCGTCTATATGATGCGGTGCGTGGTCAGTAACAATACAGTCGATTGTTCCGTCCTTCAAGCCTTGCTTGATTGCTTCCACATCCTCCGCTGTTCTTAGCGGCGGATTCATCTTTGCGTTAGTGTTAAAGCCAATACACGCTTCTTCAGTGAGCGAGAAGTAATGCGGACAAGTTTCACACGTTACCTTTACGCCACGCTTTTTTGCCTGACGGATAAGCTCCACACTGCCCTTTGTTGAAATATGAGCTATATGCACTCTGCTGCCGATTGATTCAGCTACCAGAATGTCACGTGATGCCATAACCTCTTCTGCCGCAGGTGAAATTCCGCGAAGTCCCATTGCGGTTGCAACAGCACCCTCGTTCATATCTCCCTCGCCAAGAGCCATATCCTCACAATGTGATATTACAGGAATGTCAAACATTTCCGAATACTCTATTGCTCTTCGCATAAGCGCACTGTTCTCTACCGGTCTGCCGTCATCTGATACTGCTACTGCACCTGCAAAAGCCATACCGCCTATTTCAGCAAGGAACTTACCCTCAAGTCCCTTTGAGATTGCACCGACAGGATATACATTAACACATCCTACTGCCTCGGCACGTGTTTTTATATAGTTCACGATTGCCGCATTGTCCACTACCGGATCGGTATTAGGCATACAGGCAACAGAAGTTACACCGCCGCAGGCTGCAGCACGTGTACCTGTTTCTATATCCTCTTTATACTCCTGACCGGGTTCACGCAAATGCACGTGCATATCTACAAGTCCCGGTGCAACAATTTTACCTTCAGCATCAATAACTGCCATATCTATTCCCGAAAGGTCGGTTTCCACACCCACCTCAGAAATGATACCGTTTTCAACATATATATCAGTCACCTTATCAATTCCGTTTACAGGATCGATTACGTGACCGTTTTTGATTAACAATTTCATAAAGCATATTCCTTTCTATGATAAATGAATTTTGCAAGATACGGAAAATAATCCGCTAACAGAGTTGAAGTATTTTTCGCAGATTGTGCGTATGGGCAAGCGAGGCTATATACTTATATGCGAGCGAGCCCAAACGTGCAAGATACGGAAAATAATTCACTCTGTATTAGAAGCCGCCTCTTGAAAGCATATACATTACTGCCATACGTACAGCAACTCCGCTTGTTACCTGATTTGTTATAACACTTCTGTCACCGTCGATTACGGTAGTTGAAAGCTCTACGCCACGGTTTACCGGACCAGGATGCATAACTATCGCATCAGGCTTTGCAAGACGCAAACGGTTTTCATCCACACCGAAGAACTTGAAGTATTCGCTTGTTGACGGGAACAAGCCCTTCTTCTGACGTTCAAGCTGGATACGAAGTCCCATTACAACGTCAGCATCAACAATAGCCTCATGTACAGTATCAAACACCTTTACTCCCATTTTTTCAATGCCCTTTGGCATAAGAGTTTTCGGACCGCCAAGTGCTACTTCCGCACCCAGCTTTGTAAGTCCGTATATATTTGAACGTACTACACGTGAATGGTATACATCACCGATAATGGCAACCTTCAAGCCTTCAATATGTCCCTTATGTTCTATCATAGTAAGCATATCAAGAAGTGCCTGCGTAGGATGCTCGTTCATTCCGTCACCGGCATTTACTACAGATGCGCTTATAAGCGGCGAAAGCAAATGCGGAGCTCCGCTCATATTATGACGCATTACAAGAATATCTGTTCCCATCGCATTTATCGTCTCAGCTGTATCAATAAGGGTTTCGCCCTTTGCCACCGACGAACCGCTCGAAGAGATATTCGCAGCATTGGCGCTCATATATTTTGCAGCAAGCTCGAACGACATTCTTGTTCTTGTACTGTTTTCATAGAACAGATTTACCACCGTCTTACCCTGTAAGTAAGGAGTTTTTTTGTTAGGGCTTAACACAACCTCTTTCATTGTTGCAGCTGTATCAAGAATACGTTTAATTTGTTCTGCGTTCAGGTCTTTTAATCCCAGTAAGTCCTGCTTCATCTTCTGATATCCTCCTTTTTATAACTTATAAATTGTAACTTCTTCGATTGTTCCTGCTTCGTTAATTTCAGCAGCTATATATTCATCCAATGCGGTTGAAACCTCTTTACCGCAATAGTCAGCCTTTATCGGCAGTTCATGGTTGCCACGGTCTATCAGAACGGCAAGCTTTATCTTTGCAGGTCTGCCCATATCAAACAGTTCCTTTATCGCTGCATTTACCGTTCTGCCCGAGAAAAGAATATCATCAATCAGAATAATATTTTTATCTTCAATCACAAACGGCACATCCGTTTCTTTTATTACAGGATGATCCATAAGACGTGTAAGATCATCACGGTAGAAGGTTATGTCAATACTACCCAGAGGAATCTCTACACCTTCAATTTCATTAATCTTTTTCTGCAAAGCCTTTGCAAACAGCACGCCACGCTCCTGGATTCCTACAATAACCAGATTTTCTGATCCCTTGTTGTCCTCCACGATTTCATATGCCATACGGCTCACGAGCCTTTGTGCTTCATCTTTGTTTAATAAAACCGTTCTTTCCATACCGCGCTCCATTCTATTGATAGTTCTTATTTCCTGATTATATATTATACCTCAAAATTACCCTGTTGTCCATACAAAATTAACAAATTCTCGTAATTTTTTAGCTTTAATTTAAAAAAATTTTTATTTTTTTTTGAAATACACTTGATATATGTGTTCATTTTTGATAAAATAGATGTAAATAAACTGCAATATTATTGTGATAAATGTCACTAACTCAATAAAAGTTACTTAGTAAAAAAAATGAAAGGATATAAATTCATGGATGCTACAATTTTGATAATTGAAGATGAGAAGAATATTAATGATATTCTGGCGTTCACTTTCCAGAAGGACGGATATAAAACACTTTCAGCATACGACGGTATAACCGGCGTGCAGATGTGTGAGAAAAACGAGCCTGACATTGTATTGCTCGATATCAACC
>CAYMCT010000098.1:0-5680 GCA_964389075.1 uncultured Lachnospiraceae bacterium | reverse complement strand
GAAAGAGTTAAAATAAGCGGAACTATTAACAACAGTCTTAAATTTCTCATTGTTTTATCTCCATTGTTTCACGTGAAACATTTTTTATTCTGTAAATTAATCCTATAATTAAAGGAATTGCAAATGCAGGGATATATATCCATTTATTTATAAACATTTCAGCCCGTATTAAATCGGTAAGCGATACAGGAATAACCGATGCTCCGGCAATAATCGCCGCAATCGGAATAATCAACGGCTTATGATACTTCAACCCGAAGCTTGTCTGCCAGACGATTGCAAGCACCGCCATATACAGCGAGCCATAAAGCAATATGGATACCGACCACACAAAATGAAAAATTGCTTCAAATCTTGAAAAGAAGTTTGTCAGATGAATCAGTCGTTCAAGCTGATACACCGGAGCAATAAATTTTGTTGAAATAGGGTAGACATATACAAATCCGTACGAAAGCATTATCAGGGCAACACAAATTCCACCGATAACAATCGCTTTTGTTCCCGACTTTTTGTATACATCAAGCGATTCCGTTTTCGGAGCGAGTATATTGAGCATCAACAAATCAGCAAATACAGATAAAACGGATATACCTTTTACAAACACATTAAACGGTCCGGTTCCAAAAATCGGAAATATATTGTCAGCCTTGTATGATGGCAGCAACAATATTATAAATAAAGCAAAAACCACACCTGCAACAGGCAAAAACAGCTCGTGAACTCTCGCTATTGAAGAAAGACCGCTCATTCCGCCCAGAATTAAGGTTGCAACAAATACCATTCCTATTATTTCGACATATGTTCCCTGGAGCAAAACAAGACGCACAATTTCAGGAAATATTCGCATTATACTGAATATATTTGAGCTCAGCACAAAAAAAACAACAAATCCGACGGCAATCCTGAGCCACTTTCCTCCTATTCTTTGTGCAAGTTCAATCACATTATATTTCGAGGTATACGTTAAACGAATAAATCCAAACAGCAAAACCGCCAGCGCTATGCAGATAACCGCCGATATCCACGCTGCGTTTCCGCACATTTCAAAAAATGTCTGAGGATATGTCAGCAGCATTTTTGCAACAATGGCATTAATTGTCATCGATGTAACCTGTTTTTTTGTAAGCATATCATTCATCCTTATTTTTCATCGACCATCTCTGGCTTATTTTTGTTTCGCTATATTTCTTTTCTGTCTTTAAAAATCCCGGTGTTTTTTCACGCCTCCATATCCGGTTTACAGCTACAGCAGTACCCATTGACTTATTTTTTAATTCTATTGATGGCTTTAAAAACGGAATACCGAAGCTTTCCATTTTGCCCAGATACAGACTGTACAAAACGATTCCCACACCTATTCCGAAAAGACCGAAACCTGTTGCAAGAAAAATAAATCCTAATCTCAGCAGTCTGTACGTCCAGCCCAACGAATAATCTGTTGCTGTAAACGAACCAATTCCCGTAATTGCTATAACGATTATCATTATCGGGCTTACTATTTTTGCACTGACTGCCGCCTGTCCCAGAATAAGACCACCCACAATACCAAGAGTTGAGCCTATCGGCGACGGCATTCGGATTCCCGCCTCACGTATCAGCTCAAACGAAATATCCATAAGCAGAAGCTCTACAAGACTCGGAAACGGTACATTTTCTCTGGAGGCGCTGATTGAATACAGAAGATATGTCGGTATAATTTCCTGATGAAACAGCGTAATTGCAAGATACAGCGCCGGCAAAAGAAGAGATAACGCCATTCCTATAAGACGCACAATCCTCGACATTGTCGCAAAAGGCACATCCAGATAGTCATCAGATGCAGCATGAGTAAGCTCAAACGCATTGGTAGGTAAAATCAACGCTCTCGGCGATCCGTTCAGAATCAGCACACATCTTCCTTCAGTTAAGGCACGTGCAGCACGGTCAGGGCGTTCAGTCGCCATTGTACGCGGAGTTACAAGCATTGTTTTGTCGTCAATAAACATTTGAACCTGTTCAACACTCAGAATATAATCAGTTGAAATTCCATTTATTCGCCTTTTCACTTCTTCCACAAGCTTTTTATTCGCAATGTCATCAATATACAACAAAACTCCCCGTGTTTTTGATACATTTCCTACCTTTACGCCACAGGCTATAAGCTTTTCCGTCTTTAAAATCTTTCTTACAAGCGAGGTGTTTGTTCGCACCATTTCAGCAAAAGCCTCCTGAGGGCCGTATATTGCCTGCTCATTTTCCGGCTTTCCAATCGGTCTGTGCTCCCAGCCTTTTACATCAAACACAAACGACGTTGCAATGCCATCAACAAACACGGCACAGCAACCAAAATTTATTTCCTCACAAACATCGTCCATATCCCGAACCGTCATTGCCGAAGCCTGAGTAATAAACCGCTCGTAAAGAGCGTCGTCAAACCCGTCATCTGCATCTCCGCCCAATTCGAGCAATGATTTTATGATATTATCATTAATCAGCACGGTGTTTGACATTCCTTCGTAATAAATCAAAAACGCCCGTGTTTTGTTTTTTAGCTCAATTTGCCTTATAACCACATCATTATTTAACGGCACGTGGAATCTTTCTTTTATATAAGCAAGATTTTCTTCTATGCTTTCTCTTACATACTCTTTTTTTACAACACTTTCGTTTCGTATATCAAACTCGGGCTCCTGAGCTTTCGAGAGAACAAATCTTTCCTCTTCAGGTTTCGGAGTAAATTTTATTAATTTCTTAAAAAAACTCATTCTTAATCCTCCCTGTATAATACGGATTCAATTTTTCACAATAATTTCTATTATTATGCTATATCTGATATAAATTATACATATACTGCCGTTTTTAAGCATATATTTTTAGAATAAACAAAAAAATTTAAAAATGTTTCACGTGAAACATTTACAAATGAAAAATTTATGGTATAATAATTACATAAGCAGTTACAAAAACCTAACGGTTTTGTAATTGATGTAATTATTGTACCGGTGTGTAGCAAACAGATAGGCTGCTTTGCACTTATGGTATAATATATATTGTATAGTAATGTATATTGTGAAGGGAGTACATAATATAATATGGGAAAAGTGATAGCAATCACAAACCAGAAAGGCGGAGTGGGCAAAACAACCACTTCAGTTAATCTTTCATCCTGCCTCGCATACGAGGGTAAGAAAACCCTTGTAATCGACTGCGATCCGCAGAGCAACACAACCAGCGGTTTAGGCTACGAACGGGATGACTACGCACTTTCTGTTTATGACTGTCTGATAGACCCGTCAAAAATCAACGACGCTATTATAAAAACAAAATATACCGATTTATACCTGCTTCCGTCATCATCTGATTTATCTGCAGCCGAAATCGAGCTTGCATTTGAGGAAAACAGGGAACAGTTTTTAAAAAAAGCAATTGACAGAATAAAAAATGAGTTTGATTTTATTCTCATAGACGCACCACCGGCTCTCGGTATGATTACAATCAATATTATGACTGCATGCAACAGCGTACTTATACCGATTCAGTGCGAATACTACGCTCTTGAGGGACTGTCACAGCTTATCGGAACTGTAAGAAAAATCAAAAAAACATATAATAAAAACATTGAGATAGAAGGCGTTCTCGGAACAATGTATGACGGACGTACAAATCTGTCAATACAAGTTCTTGATGAAGTAAAAAAATATTTTCCGGAGCTTGTCTATAAGACCATAATACCAAGAAATGTTAAGCTTTCCGAGGCTCCAAGCTTCGGAGAACCTATTATAAAATATGACCGTACCTCCAAGGGTGCAGACGCATATATTGCACTCGCCAAAGAGGTAATAAAGAAAAATCAATAACCGGAGGTGATAAAATGGCAAAAGCAAAGCTCGGCCGTGGTCTTGGTTCATTTTTCGAGAACGAAGCTCCGTTGCCGGAGGAAAAAGACAGCGTTGAAACCTTACGAATAACGCAGATGGTTCCCAACAAGAATCAGCCCAGACGCCAGTTTGATAAAGATAAAATTGACGAGCTTTCAGAATCAATTAAGCTTCACGGCGTTATTCAGCCTATAATCGTCGTAAAAAACAACGATATGTACAAAATCGTTGCCGGAGAAAGAAGATGGCGTGCGGCAAAAAAAGCAGGGCTTAAGGAAGTGCCGGTCGTTGTTCGTACATACAGCGACTTCGAAATTGCTCAGATTGCTCTGATAGAGAACCTGCAAAGAGAAAATCTCAATCCAATTGAAGAGGCTCTTGGTTACCGTGCGCTCATAGATGATTTCAATATGACGCAGGAAGACGTAAGTAATAAAATCGGCAAATCAAGAAGCGCTGTTGCTAATTCAATCAGATTATTGTCGCTGGACGAAAACATACAGTCAAAGCTTATATCCGGCGAAATTTCAAGCGGACATGCCCGTGCATTACTCTCAATAGAGGATTCAGGCATCAGAAATGCAGTGTTGGAAAGCATAATTCAAAAAGGGCTTAACGTCCGTCAGGCAGAAGCTTTGGCAAAGCAGCTTCAACACTCAAAACCTAAGTACAAGCCGCCAAAACTCGATGAGCAGGTAAAAGCAGAGCTTGAATCAATCGAAAACAGGCTCTCATCGCAGCTCGGAACAAAGGTAATACTTTCACACGGCGAAAAAAAGGGCAAAATCGAAATAGAATATTTCGGAAATGCTGATCTTGAGCGAATATTAAACATTATAGGAGGTGCTTAAATGAACGACATTGTTTTAATTATCGTTATATCTGTACTCACTATTTTTGTTATCACATCTATTGTAATCGGAATACTGAACATCTCAAAGATTAATTCGATTCTCGACTATTCAGAGGAGGGTGACCTTGTTCACAATCTGGAAAAATATTACAATAATGTCCGTGATTTACAGAAAAAACTCAAACTCAGTCAGGAAGGTGCAATGAACGAACGCATATCCGGTTGTGAAGCAAAGGCAAACACCTCGCTTTCAAAAACCGGAATTGTAAATTTCGATGCCTATGACGATGTTCACGGAAAGCAAAGCTTTTCGCTTGCGGTGTTGAACCAGTATAATGACGGATTTGTGCTTACCTCATTGTACGGAAGCAGCTCCTCAAATTCATATGTTCGCTCGATACAGAGCGGAAAAAGCGAAACTATGCTGCTTGATGAAGAAAAAGAGGCCATTGCAAAGGCTATGTCAAAAAAATATAATTAAGAAGCGGAGATAAACAATGGATAACAATTCAAATAAACAAAATCATTCAATGTATATATATACCGCATTAATCTTTGTCGTTGCTTTATTGCTTATCATAATAGCGTTTTTTGGTCAGACCAACATTTCGAACAATCAGAAAAACGTCGAAACTGTTGCAGAATCAACCGAAATCGTTACAGAAGCAGTAACTGACACTCCTGCCGAAACGGCACCGCCTACTGCCAAGCCTGAGCAGGATGACTACGCAAAGCTTTCAAATGCGTTTGTAACATTGAGTGTGGAGAATGAAACACTCAAAAGCACTGTCGCTGTATATGAGCTTCTATTATCAGCCAACAAAGCTGTAACAGAAAACGATTTCGAAGCAGCAAAAGCTGTTCTTACGCAAATCAGTCCTGATACGCTTACTGATGAACAGAAGATTTTATATGATCAAATCACATCAACTATAAACAAATGAGAGGAATAAACTATGTTAGACATTAA
>CAYMCT010000097.1:0-5680 GCA_964389075.1 uncultured Lachnospiraceae bacterium | reverse complement strand
CTTGATACGGGCGATGTTGTGCTGTGCGACAGAACACCTGTCGGCGAATACGAAACCGCCGGAGAGCTGTTCGACCGTCTTGCAGTGCTTGGCGGAAAGTCGCTTATAAAAGCGATTTCGCAGATTGAAAACGGGACTGCACAGTATACAAAGCAGGACGATTCACTGCACACCTATGCACCGATGATTAATAAAGAAACATCAGTAATCGACTGGAAAAAAACCTCAGCAGAGATTTCAAAGCACATTTGCGGTATGAATCCGTACCCTGCGGCACAGACTTTATATAAGGGCGAAATGCTCAAGCTATATGAAGCAGAAAAAACAGATGCAAAGGGTAAAGCAGGCGAAATACTGGGCATTACAAAGGGCAAGGGAATCCTTGTCGCTTGCGGTGATGGTGCGTTATACCTGAAAACAGTCCAGTTTGCCGGCTCAAAGCGAATGAATGCGGAGGATTACGCAAGAGGTCACGAAATAGAAGCAGGAGTAATTTTAGGAAGCTGAAAGGATTGATTTGTTTATGGGATTTGGCTATTACGGAATGTACTACGACTACACATATATATTTGTATTACTGGGACTTATCATAACGCTTATCGCATCGGCGAACGTAAACAGAGTGTTCAAAAAATACGATAAGGTTCATTCAAGACGAGGTCTTACGGGAGCAGAGGCGACACGCAGAATTCTTGATGCAAACGGACTTAATCATATACGCATAGAGCGTGTGTCGGGAAATCTGACCGACCATTTCAGCCCGAACGAGGGCGTAATCCGTCTTTCTGATGCCACGTACAATTCCACATCAATTGCGGCGGTAGGCGTAGCGGCGCACGAGTGCGGTCACGCAGTACAGCATCAGGTAGGCTATGCACCGATAAAATTACGGAACAGTATGGTTCCGCTTGTTAATATATGTAACAGGCTGTCAATACCGCTGATATTACTTGGTATAATACTGGGCGCAACAGGCCTTGCAAATGTCGGAATAATTTTGTTCTGTGCAGTGCTTGCGTTCCAGCTTGTAACCTTGCCGACCGAAACAAACGCAAGTGCACGTGCCTTGCAAACGCTTGAGGGTATGGCTATACTTGACGACGAAGAGCTTGACGGTGCAAAAAAGGTACTTCGTGCGGCGGCAATGACATATTTTGCATCGGTAGCCTCAACCGCATTACAGCTGTTAAGACTTGTATTGCTCGTAAACGGCAATAACAGGAGAAAAAATTGACAGGGGCAAGAGAGGCGGCATTAAAAGCACTGTACGAGGTATTTAATAACGGTGCGTATTCAAATCTCGCCCTTAAACAAGCCTTCAGACCGGATATGAGCCGTGCAGAGAAAAATCTGCTAACAAGCCTCGTATACGGAGTAATTTCGAGACATTTCACACTTGTATATATAATCGAAAAGCATTCGAGTATAAAATTCAAAAAGATGTCCGACTATATAAAGCTGATTCTTGAGCTTGGAGTGTATCAGATTATATTTACCGACAAAATCCCTGAGAGTGCGGCGGTAAACGAAAGTGTAAAGCTTGCTAAAAAATATGCAAAGCGTGGCTCTGAACGCTTCGTGAACGGCGTACTGCGTGCGGTATGCCGAAGCGGAAGGAATATCAGCTATCCTGAAAACGAAATTGAAAGGCTTTCGGTCAAATATTCGTTCTCACGTGAGATGACAGAAAGATTTATAACAATCTTCGGTGCTGAAAAAGCGGAATCGGTGATGAACGCATTGAACACGCCGCCGTCCTTGATGCTGCGTGTAAATACACTTAAAACCACAGCAGACGAGCTTACAGAAAAGCTTGCCGCTATGGGAATAACCGCCGAAAAGACAGCTGACACGCTCTTATCCGCATCAGGCTTTGATGTGGGAGCAAACGAGCTGTATAAAAGCGGTATGTTCAGTGTTCAGGACACTGCTGCATACAATGCGGCGCTTGTCCTTGACCCGAAGCAAGGCGAAACGGTGATAGATATGTGTGCCGCACCGGGCGGCAAAACAGCGCATATGGCAGAGCTGATGGAAAACGAAGGCAGAATTATAGCCTGCGATATCCATAGCCATAAAACCGCACTTATAAAGAATCAGGCAGACCGGCTCGGCATAACCTGTGTTGAAGCTGTCTGTAAGGACACAACCATATATGACCCCAAGCTAAAAGGTATGGCAGACAAGGTTCTGTGCGACGTACCCTGCTCCGGCTGGGGCATAATCCGCCGTAAGCCTGATATCAAGCTTAACGCACTTTGTGACGGTGACCTCGTTCCGGTGCAGAAGGCAATACTCAATAACGGAGCGGAATATGTAAAGAAAAACGGAGCCTTAATGTATTCGACCTGTACAATAAACCCGCTTGAAAACGGCGGTGTTACTGACGAATTTTTAAGGACTCACACTGATTTTAAAAAGGTATATGAACGCACGTTCTGTCCGGACGAGGACAATTCGGACGGCTTCTATATCTGTAAGATGATGAAGATATGATTGATTTAAAGGATTTCGAATTTAACGAGCTTGAAAACTTCATACTTGAGCTGGGCGAGAAAAAGTTCCGTGCGGCTCAGATTTTCAAATGGCTTAATCAGGGTGTCACGTCATATGACGAGATGACTGATATAGGCAAAGGACTTCGTGAAAAGCTGTCAGCGGTGAGCTATGTATCAACGCTTGAGGTTGAGCAGAAGCTTGTGTCAAAGCTTGACGGCACTGTAAAATATCTGTTCAGACTCCCTGACGGCAACTGTATCGAAAGTGTAGTGATGCGTTATCATCACGGCATCACAATCTGTATTTCGTCGCAGATAGGCTGCAGAATGGGCTGCAGATTCTGTGCCTCCACCATAGGCGGACTCTGTCGTTCGCTTACAGCCGGAGAAATTTTGAATCAGGTAATTTTCGCTGAAAAGGACCTTTGCGAACGCATTTCAAATATCGTGCTTATGGGCATCGGCGAGCCTCTTGATAACTACGGGAATGTGATTAAGTTCATACACAACGTAAACCACGAAAAGGGCAAGAACATCGGACTAAGACATATAACTCTTTCCACGTGCGGTGTAGTGCCGGGCATATACGACCTTGCAGAGGAGGATATGCCAATCACGCTCACAATCTCACTTCATGCACCTAATGACGAAATCCGTAACTCAATAATGCCGGTGAACAGAAAATACAAAATAGCCGAGCTTATAAAAGCCTGTGCCGCATACAAGGCAAAAACCGGCAGACGGCTGAGCTTTGAATATTCTCTTATTCACGGCGTAAACGACAGTATAAAGAATGCAGAGGAGCTTGCCGCACTTGTAAAACCGCTCGGAGCGCACGTAAACCTTATCCCCGTAAACAAGGTAGAGGAGCGTGACTACCGAAAAGGCAGCAAGACCGAAATCAACGCATTTTTAAACCGGCTCACAGCATTGGGTGTAAACGCAACAATCCGTCGTGAGCTTGGCTCAGATATATCCGCCTCGTGCGGACAGCTGCGTAAAAAAGCAGCGGGAATCACAGAATGAAAGGAGTGTGCTGTGTTGAAAATAGAAGGTAAATCGCACGTTGGTATGGTGCGTAAAATAAACGAGGACAGCTTCGGTGTATACGACTCCGAAAAATACTCGTACATTATCGTAGCCGACGGAATGGGCGGACATCTTGCAGGCGAAACGGCAAGCAGAATGGCAGTGGACTGCGTAAGTGAATACATAGCCGCTCATATTACAGACGAACTCGACCATTTCCAGGTGAAAGAGCTTATACACCGGTCATTTGTCTATGCAAACGACAAAATATACAGTTATTCGTGCGAAAACGAAAGCGTAATGGGTATGGGAACAACCGCAACGCTGTGTATGGTGCGTAACGGCTACCTCATATTCGCACACATAGGCGATTCACGTGCCTACACAATCGACAGTGAAATTGTGCAGATAACCCGTGACCATTCATATGTTCAGGAGCTTGTAAAGCTTGGTCAGATTACGCCCGAGGAGGCGAAGCATCACCCACGCCGTAACTTCATAACACGTGCAATGGGCGTTGAGCCTGAGGTAAGGGTAGATACGGGCGTAAAGAAGTACAACGGCGAAAAGATATTCGTATGCTCCGACGGTCTGTTCGGAGAGATTGAAGATGAAGAGATAAAACAGACCGTACTTGAAAACGGAGCAGAGCAGGCAGTGACCGCTCTGATAGAGCTTGCAAACGAACGTGGCGGCAGTGATAACATAACTGCGGTGATTATGGAAGGAGAGAGTGAGAATGTATAATCCTGAAGAACTGATTGGAATTACTCTTAGTGACAGATACCATATACTTGATAAAATAGGCAGAGGCGGTATGGCGATGGTATACAAGGCGCACGACAAGGTGCTTGACCGTGACGTTGCGATAAAGATACTTCGTGAAACCTTTGAAGGCAGCAGTGCCGTAATAGAAAACTTTATAAAGGAAGCCCGTTCGTCGGCGAGCCTTGTTCACCCAAACGTAGTATCCGTTTATGACGTATGCGAGTTTGACGGGCTCAACTATATGGTAATGGAGCTTGTTGACGGCGTTACACTCAAGGAATACATAAAGAGCAATCCACGTCTGCCGTGGCAGGAGGCTTTCGATTATGCTATTCAGATTGGTCAGGGAATACAGGCAGCACACGAGCGGAATATAATCCACCGTGACATAAAGCCGCAGAATATCATTATGGCACCTGGCGGCGTACTCAAGGTAACAGACTTCGGCATCGCAAAGGCGATGGAAAGCGACAAATCAATCGCCGGCGGCACAGCAATGGGCAGTGTGCATTACATCTCACCAGAGCAGGCACGTGGCGGCTATACAGATTTCCGTTCGGATATATACTCACTTGGCGTAGTCCTGTACGAGATGCTTGCAGGCAGAGTACCGTTTGATGCCGATTCGGCAGTATCAATCGCACTGATGCATATTGAAGAGGACGCAGTAAACGTAAAATGTGTAAATATGGACGTACCAGCAGACCTTGCGTATGTCACAATGAAGGCGATGAACCGTGAGCAGGGCAAGCGGTATCAGGATATGCAGGAGTTTCTTGACGATTTAAGAGCCGTCCTTGCCGACGAAAATCTCCCGTCAAAGGAAAAGGACGATTATGACGGTGCATCTGATATATTCGAGGATAAGGAGCAGAAAAAGTCTGTTTCGGAGCCGAAAAAGGAAAACAGAGTAAAGAAAAAAGCAAAAGAAAACATAAAAAAGAACAGAGAAGACAGAAACGCAGTAATATTTGCACTTTCAACAGTAGCGGTAATCGTGCTGATTTTAGCAGGGCTTGTTGTATATTTTCTGCATCCGTTCTCAAAAACCGTTCCTAACTTCACTAATATGACTATCGACGAGGCAAAGGAAGCGGCAGATAAGAGCGGCTATAGGCTTTGTGACGATTCTGAATTTGAATATACCTTCTCGGATACTATACCGAGAAACACGGTTGTTTCACAAATCCCTGAACCGGGTACAAAATCGCCGAAAACCGAGCCGGTGAAGCTCATAATTTCTCTTGGTATTTCGGGCGGTGGAATAGTCGTACCTGACCTTGAAAAATTCTCAAGTGTTGACGAAGCAATATCGTATCTTGGTCAGTCGGAGCTCAAGTGTGAGCTGTTAACTGAATACAGCAGTACGGTTCCGGTCGGCGAAA